>JAEZSM010000034.1 GCA_023421875.1 Spirochaetota bacterium
CGGCCTGGAGAACGGCTCCTCTACGCTGCGACAGATAGATCCCGCCATAGAGGAAGCGGCCGCAGACCTGAGGGCTGGACCGGCCACAATTTTCCAAACGATCACCCTGCCCCTGATACGTCCAGCTTTCGTAGCTACCATGTCCTATACCTTCGTGCGCGCCATGACCGCCGTGAGCACGATCATCTTCCTCGTATCGCCACGTTGGTACCACATGACAGTCTTGGTTTACAACTTCGCTGAGAACGTCAAGTTCGGCCTAGCCAGCGTCATGTCCGTTACGCTCATCGCGATAGTCCTGACGGCCTTCGCGATAATCAATCTGCTCTTCAAGCATAATATCCTGCTCGAAAAAAGCAGTACCCAGGAGGGATGATCATGGAGAAAAAATCCGTTTCCATAGAAGTAAGTCACATTACCAAGCGTTTCAAGGACCCCTCTGGCGGCAAGACCGTCACCGCAGTCAAAGACGTTTCTTTTGTCATAGAACCAGGAGAGCTGGTTACCCTCCTGGGCCCTTCAGGTTGTGGCAAGACCACGACCCTGCGAATGATCGCAGGATTCGAGCTCCCCACCGAGGGCAAGATCTTCATCGGGGACGACGATGTCACCCAACTGCCCGCCCATGCCAGGGACAAGGCGACGGTGTTCCAAAGCTACGGCCTCTTCCCCCACATGAACGTCTTCGACAATGTTGCGTACGGCCTTAAAATCATGAAATTGCCTAAGTCCGAGATCCAGACCAAGGTAATGGACACCCTAAAACTGGTAGGGCTGGAGCAGCTGTCAGGCCGCTCGCCGGGAAGACTCTCGGGAGGACAGCAGCAACGAGTCGCCCTAGCCCGAAGCCTTATCGTGGAACCTTCGGTGCTCTTGCTGGACGAGCCGCTTTCAAACCTGGATGCCCTTTTGCGGGAGCAGATGCGGGTCGAGATCAGGCGTATTCAGAAAAAAGTAGGCATTACCGCCGTCTATGTGACCCACGATCGCACCGAAGCTATGAGCCTTTCGGACCGGGTGATCGTAATGAAGGATGGGGTGATCATGCAGATGGGCACGGCTGCAGAGATTTACCAGAATCCCAATTCCAAGTTTGTGGCCGGCTTTGTAGGCAAGGTTGCCTTCATTCCTGTGGATATCCTTGGCAAGGAGGACGAAGGCTATGCCTGCAGCCTCCAGGGCCAGCGCTTTACAGTGCCCAAGGGCATGGCGGGGCTGACAAAAGGCTCCAAGGCTTCGGTGATGGCCAGGCCGGAATCGCTAAGGCTGGACGAGCCGGGCAAGGGATTACTGGAGGGCACGGTATCGGTCAACATCTACTTGGGCGCCAGCGTTGAGACCTTCGTCAGCACCGAATTAGGCGACATCCTCGTGCAGATCGACGACCCAGCCCGTAAGAAGATTTGGTCCGAGGGCTCGAGCGTATCACTGAGCTTCGAACCGGAACTGGTAAGGATTCTGCCGGAGGAATAAAGCGCAAAACCAGCCGGCAATGCGACGCAAAGGCTTCGACTGCAGTTTTAGTGATTAAAGAGAAGGCCGCCCGGCAAGCCGGGCGGCCTTTTTCCACAACAAGGTTCGAGGAACTAGTTACTTGTTGCCGATTTCCTTGGAGAAGCGGTCCTGGAGTCTGGCCTTGTTTTTTGCGTCCCAGAGAGAATCCTGGTTGACTGTCTTGATCTTGGCCAGGGGAATGGCGTTGGGATTGGTCGCTACGCCTTCCTGAACGGGCACGACGTAGAAGTCTGCGATAATCTTCTGGCCGCTGGGTCCGAGAATCCAGTCGTATAGCTTCTTGGCCAGCACTGCCTGCTTTCCGCCCTTGATAAGGGACATGGAAGCCAGCTCGAAACCGACGCCCTCGGTGGGAATATTAATCTGCAAGGGGGCTCCGGCAGCCTTGGCGCGGACCGCGTCGTGAGCATAGCCGATGGCGATGGGGATCTCGCCGGTGGCCACGTAGTTGGTGGGAGCGGGACCCGAACGTTCGAATTTCTCACAGTTGTCGCCGAATTTCTTGAGCCAGGCGAAGGCTTTGTCCTCATCCATGTTGTTGAGATAGATGATAGTGGTGAGGAAGTTGTAGCCGGTGCCAGAGGATCCGGGGAAGGCGATCCTGAACTTATCCTTGTACTCGGGCTTTAAAAGCTCGGCCCAGCTGGTAGGAGGAGTGAGACCCAGTTCCTTTGCACGGTTCAGGTTGGTAGTGATAGCGAGGGGGCCGAGATAGAGGCCTACCCAGAAACCGTCCTTGTCCTTGAACTGTGCGGGGATGTTGGCGGCGGCTCTGGACTTATATGCCAGGGTCAAACCCTTCATCTGGGCGGAAATGTGGTTGGTGCCAACTCCGCCTACCCAGATCGAGGCCTGGGGATCGTTCTTTTCGGCTTCCATGCGGGCTTCGAGCTCGCCAGAACCCAGGCGGACAAATTCCACCTTGGTGCCTGTCTCTTTCTCGAAGGCGGTGAAGAGGTTTACTGCCAGATCCTGTTCGACCGAGGCGTAAGCCATGAGGGATTCCTGGGCGAAGGCGGCGCCAACCATGAGCGCCGAGAGGACCAGGGTTAAAGCCACGATTCTTTTCATACAATCTCCTTTTCTGTAATGGCGGTTTCGTCGAGTGCCGGTTTGGGAATGACGTCCGCTACTTGTTTATGTGCATCTGCGATGATAGCACGGCTTAATGGACTTGTCCAATTAATTGTCCAATACTCCAGGCTAGGCAAAGCCCGGCGATGCCTGTAACTATTGCCTTAATCTTCTCTCTCGTCTACACTTTCCACGCTGTGCACTTGACCGTAGCATAAAAAGAACTAGTGAGGAGCATCGGAAGTGGAAAAGGATTTTTCAAAGGATATTGAAGTTTACTTTTCAAAGCTCCAGTCTGCGCTGGCGATGGTGTCCCGAAAAGAATTGAACGACTTTCTCAGTCTCCTCCTGGATGCGCTCGACAGGGATTGCCAAGTCTTTACCCTGGGCAATGGAGGTTCCCATGCCACAGCTTCCCACATGGCAGTGGATTTCAATAAAGGACTTTCCTACGGTAAAGCTAAGCGATTTCGTTTTATCTGCCTCGGCGACAACATACCCACTGTCACAGCCTATGCCAACGATGTCAGCTACGAGGATATTTTCGTCGAAGCCTTGAAAAATTTCATGCGTCCTGGCGACCTGGTCATTGCTATATCAGGATCGGGCAACTCTCCTAACGTGATCAAGGCTGTGGAATATGCCAACGCCAACGGAGGGCGAACCCTGGGTCTTACAGGCTACGACGGCGGGCTACTCAAGAAAACCGCCACTTACAGTGTTCATATCCCTGTCGCGGATATGCAGGTGACTGAAGATCTCCATATGATCCTGGATCATCTGGCCTATAGTATTCTGGGTAAAGTTTTGTCTTAAGCATTGCCTCTACGGCACTATTCAGAGAAAAGCCCGCCGTAGAGTCTGGGGATACGATCCCGGACTATGTCGGTCCCCGGCACTACGCTTTTGAACTTGCTCAAAGCCGTATTGATGTAAGCCGCCGCAGCGTGTTCGATAGCCCTGAAAGTCGTCGTCACCTTGGCGCCGTCGGGATTTATTATCAGGCTGCAGTCCGCCACGGTAGCCGAGGCGCTTCGAACGATAAAAATCTTGTTCTCCGCAGCCCTGGTCTTGATTGCCTTGAGCGTATCGTCGCCGGATGTAGAATCGAAATACACCATAATATCTACACCCTTCAGCATCGCGGTTCTGCATATCCAAGGATTGTGTATGTCTTCGTCAAAAAGAGCACCCAGCCTTATGGTTTCTGAAAGTTGGGCGATTTCAACGATCGAAGCGTTGGCCGATATCATCGAACCGCCAGACCGAAACTCTTTAATTATTCCGCTCTTCCCAAGTATGTAAGCGCTTTTAACCGAGCATTCAGCGCTGTTCTTTGTTACTGCGAGCACAACAAAGCACCCGTCGCACAGGGAATCGGAGATGCGCGCCAGCGCCTTTTCATCAAGCCGGAAGGCTGAAGGCAGCTCAGGCAGCACCAAAAGTCCGGCTCTCAGAGTCATAGCGTTCTTTGCGTAATAGACCGCTTTCTCAACATACTCGGCGGCAGAGGCACACTGGAATCGAGCTGCCATAGTGAAGATGGCCAGATCCTGAATCGCGTAGTCTTTGCGCAGTATCTCGTTGACTAAAAGCGTGTCGGTGGCTTTAACGATATCGGAGCTTCCCGCGACCGGGGCTAAACTCCGGTGGCTTCTGCCTAAGTCTAAATCGACGATTTTAATTTCTTCCTCGTCGGGAGAGCACTGAGCGATCATGGCACCCTCGGGGTCAACCACAAAGCTTCGGCCCAGGAAGGTCACCACATTGCCTTCAACGCCACATTTGTCGGCTACCGCTATGTATACACCGTTTTCTCTGGCCCTTTCCTGAAGGATGAACTCATACTGCTGATTGCTCAGCTGCTCGGGCTTCTCGGCCGCCGCGACCAAATTGACGGGATCTAGAATCAGCCGAGCGCCGTCCTTGGCCAATACGCCGGCGATCTCGGGAATTCTGCCGTCGGCGCAGATCATCGCGCCGATTCTGCCGAACTCTGTATCGAAGGCGGAATAGCCCGCGCCCGGCGCGAACCAGCGGTCATCGAAATGCCACAGGTTGGTTTTGGCGGTAAAGTCGATCTGACGCCCCCCCCTGTCAAAGGTAACCGCGGCGTTAAATATCTTGCCTTCGCGCTCTACCGCGATGCCGATGCAAATGTACACGGAATAACGCTTAGCCAATTCGGATACAGCTTCCAGCAAGGCATCGGAGCCTGCCAGCGATTCTTCCATAATCCCCTGCTCCGGTCTGATGAGGTAGGAGGGATAGGCGCATTCGGGCAGAAGAATAAGATCGGGCTTTTCCGCGCAGGCCTTTTCTATCAAGTTTTTTATTCGTTGGGCAGTATCGGCGTATCGATACACCGTATCGCCGCGGATCTGAACAAG
Source organism: Spirochaetota bacterium (assembly GCA_023421875.1). Classification (GTDB taxonomy): domain Bacteria; phylum Spirochaetota; class Spirochaetia; order Treponematales; family Rectinemataceae; genus UBA2256. Next base: position 4,980 of record JAEZSM010000034.1, read on the forward strand.
GGCTAGTTTCATCCATCAATCTCCTTACCGCTATTATGAATGGTTTATATGCTCAGGGATATGCCAGAAAATACAAGGCTACGGCATGGCCGGCGGTACCAAGTACAACGAAGAGATGCCAGATTGCGTGGCTGAAGGAAAGTTTTTTGTTCAGGTAAAAGACGGTCCCTAGAGTATAGGCAAGGCCTCCGGCTATCAGCCATGCGATCGTCGGAGGGTTCAGTCTGTTCATCATGGGCTTCCCGGCAATAACGATGATCCAGCCCATGGCTATGTACAGGAGGGTGGAGACAAGCTTGAAGCGGCCGGTAAAGAAAAGCTTGAATGCTATGCCCGCGGCGGCCAGACCCCAGACTACCCCGAAAAGACTCCAGCCCCAGGCTCCGCCTAAGCCCGCCAAAGTGAAGGGGCTATAGGTTCCGGCTATAAGGACAAAGATGGCGCTGTGGTCAAAAACCTTAAGCTTACGCTTGCGCGATTCGTCCTTGGCAAGATGATACGATGACGAGGCGGCGTATAGGATTATCATGGACACGCAGAACAGGCCGGCACTGATGATCATGAGCGCTCCATGGTCTTTAGACAGCATGCTCATGATCCAGGCCGTATAGAGTATGGAGGCTGCGAGGCCGCCCACGTGAGTGAAAAAGTTCATTTTTTCCTGTTTTGACATCGCTGCCACGCGTGGCTCCTGCCTTGATCAAGTTAGTGGGAACCGGCTAATCCAAATGCCGGCGCCTACCCTTTGAAGATTTAAGACCGAGAATAGAGCTTTGCCTGAATCGCCTCAAGCGTCAAGCGGGCAGAGGCAGGCTCCGGGCATCAGGATTATGAACGATGGTTTGGTTGACATTAGCCGGCACCTCTCCCATGATCGAAGCAGGAGGGAATCCTTGCGACTCAATACCTGGGAAAGCATACTCGCCCAACTCAAAGCGGTTCGGGACAGCGAAGACGAAGAAGTCAAGATCAGTCTGCTCATGGGCTTGCTCATCAATCTTCGTCTGCTGGGGCAGGATGATCGGATCCCCGACCTGAGGATAAAGAAGTCCGACATGGAGACAATCTATGCCGAGATCGAAGGAACCACAAGACAGGCTCTAGACTCCTGCAGCAACCCCTCTTCCAAGCTCATCTACTATGCCCGGGAGGTGCTGAAAAAGCTCCCGGTCAGGCAGGGCGCCGAAGAAATGATCGAGCAGATCCGGGCAACCGCGGAAGCCTTCGAGGAGGAACGCACCGAGGACGATCCCATGCTGGGATTTGCCGGCGACCTGCGCAAGGAAGTGCATCGCAGGCTTTCGCCTCGAATCATAAAAAGCTACCTCGAACCCTATCTCGAGCTCGTGGGCAATAAAAACACCGAACCCATGATTAAGGCAGGCTATGTAGCGCTTCCCAGACTCTTCAACCCCACTGAGGAGCCCGAGCGTTTTGTCGACCTGGCAATCGAACTCAAGGCGAGGCTGACCTACCTTTGGGACTACGAAAGCGGCGACATCGCGACGGTCAAGCACCAGCTGGAACAGAATCTCGATGTATTCGAACGCTGCTTCCTTAAGGCCGAAGTCGTCGGCTTTCTCGGCAGGCTGACTCCCAAAAACCTGGCGGACCCTATTCTCGAACTGGACCTGCTCAAGCGCCTGGCGAGCTTCAAGCACTTTCTCAAGGAATCCCATAGGGAATCGAGGATCGATCTCTACGACTATCTGCTTTTGGATTTGTCCTTAGGCAGGCTTGTATTCCTTCTGGCCAACGATCTGACGAACAACCACTTCGCGGAAGTAACGCCGAGGAATTTCAGGGAAGCCCTGGGGGTTTTACGGGAGCTGCTTAATATCTCATCGATCAAAGGCCTGGCGGTGGGCGACGTCGAACAACATCAGGAGGAGTTGGACGATCTCAGAGAATCCTCTATGCGCAATTACCTGGTAGCCAAGAAAAGGCTGGGCGCCATCAGCAACGAACTGCAACGCTATCTTCAGACCGAAATAATAGAAAAAATGAGCGCCGCCCTCAACCATATCCTGGAGGAATACGAACTTCCAACATCACGACTTTTAGCGGTCAAAACTCGGTTCTTCAATAATTTTATCCGCAGAACCCAGATCCACGTGCTGAGCGAATTCGCGGAAAAAGTGACCGCTGCGGTGGACAGAGAGCTGCAGCGCCAGGCCGACGATATGCGACTCTACGCTCGCTTGGACCAGCCCGCAGAAGAGTCGGAGCTCACGACAAAATCGTACATCGCGTCTACCTGGGAAAAGCCGGACCCGAGAATCAGGCCTGCGCTGGGCGGTAAGGGAAACAGCATCATCGACATGGCTGGCTTGGGGCTTAAGGTTCCTCCGGCCTTCGTGCTGGGCTACCCGTTCTTCTCGAGCTGCTGGGAAGAAGGACGGCTCGGGGATGAGCAGATCGAATTGATCTACGAAAAGCTCGAACAGCTCGAACAGCACAGCGGCAGACGATTGGGCGATCCGGAGCATCCGCTGATTATTTCAGTGCGCTCAGGGGCTCCCCACTCAATGCCGGGGGTGATGGCAACCATACTGAATGTGGGGCTTGTGCCGGAGGTCCGGGCGGCGCTGGAAAAACGCAGGGGCCCGCATCTTACCGAATCCATCTACCGGCGCTTTTTGAAAAACTGCAGCGCCGCCCTCGCCCTCATCGAGGGGAGCGAGACCCATATAAAGCAGCTTCCCGAGCACGAAGCCATCCCTTCCATGGAGGCCCGTCTAGCAAAGCACCTGGGCGAGGAATTTTTATATGATCCCAAGAAACAGCTCCTGCGCTGCATCAGCCTTGTTTACGAATCCAGAGGTTCCCATGCGGTGCGGGCCTTCTCCCGCTCCATGCCTTCCTCGATAAAACCCGAAACGGCGGTGACGGTCCAAAAGCTCGTCTTCGGCAATCTCGGGCCTAAATCCCTTTCTGGCGTAGTGATAACACGCAATCCCATCACCGGAGACGACGAGCTTTTCGGAGAATTCAAGACCATGGCTCAGGGTGAAGAGGTGGTGAAGGCCAGCGCAGGCACTGAACCCATCTCGAAATTGGATAGTGAACTAGCGGAAAAGCTGGTGCGTGGCAAGCGTCTGCTTTTGAGCCACTACAAGCAGGATTTGGATATCGAGTTCACCGTTGAAAGCGGCGAGCTTTACTTTCTGCAGGCCAGAGCAGCCAGACTCGGTGCCTTTGCCCAACTAGTGGCGGATACAGATCTGCTCTCCCAGTCCATCATCGACCTGGACGAATACCGTTCCAGGGTGGACCGGCTGGAAGCCGCCTATTCCAGCGCAGCCCTTCCCCGGGCCGATTTTCTTCTTCGCCGCTGGACTCCGCCCATAACGGTAGGCGTGCCAATAAACGGCGGTGTCGTATCGGGCACCCTCGTGATGAGCATGGAGCGGCTTAAGGAAGCCGAGGCCAGACGGGAAAGTGTTGTCTACTTCGCCAACAACACAAAACCGACGGATTTCGACGTAATGAACCTCTCCCACGCGATTGTCACCGTGTATCCCGGAAGGACCTCCCACGCGGCCATAACCGCCATGTCCATGAACAAACCCTGCATAGTAGGCTGCGGCGACATCGAGCTGGACTACGACCGGAAAACGGTGATCTTCCATGGCGCAGGCTCATTGCGGCTGAGGGAAGGCGAGCGGGTAACCGCCGATGGCAATACGGGAGCCCTCTATCGCGGCGTGGCTCCCATTTCCGATTTTTTTCTCCCCCTGGCGTCGGTGAGTGCCGCGGTGGGACGATGCGGCACTTCGGCTGAGGCGGTCATTGTTGTCCGTGACCTGATTGAATCCGAACTAATACGACTCAAGCGCGAAACGAACCTTCGCCGTTCGAGCCTGGATTCGATCGAATCCTTCGACGGCGCCAACGTTCTTTTGCGGGTGGACGCCAATGTAAAAATCGAACAGGGCAGAATAGAAAAAAAGGAACGACTCCTCCAGCTCATACCCACCCTCGAAGCCATTCTGTCCAAAAACGGAACCCCTATTGTCTGTTCCCATCTGGGCGATCCCGGCGCCGAGGGAGACTTACGGCTTTCCAGGGAAGAGCTGTACGAAAACTATAGTCTTTTGCCGGTAGCCGAGCTGCTTTCGTTTCTACTGGGAAATCGGTTTGTCTTTCACAGGCTGAGCGTCGCATCTTCCGGCATATTAGTCGGCAGAAAGGACCTCGTGCCCGGCAAGGTGAACATGATCGAAAATCTGCGCTTCGCTTCTGGCGAAAAGGATAACGACGATGCCTTCGCCAGATCCTTGGCCGAGCTTTCAGATGGCTGGTATGTCAACGATGCCTTCAATGTCTGCCACCGCCGTCACGCGAGCATTACAAGCGTCGCGCGCTTTGTCTCCCACAGGCTAGCAGGACCACTGGTTATACGGGAGCTTTCCGTGCTTGAGACGATAATCGAGAACACTCCCCGGCCCTTTGTCGCGGTTTTTTCTGGCGAGGAGCTGCGAGCCCAGTTCGGTGTTATGTCAGCCCTCTTGTCCAGGGTCGATCGGCTGGTGGTGATCCCTCCAGGTGAAAACGAGGAGCTGGCGTATGGTGAGGAGGAACGGAAAACACTGCCCCATATAGATTCTCTTATCGGTTCACTGCGGGACTCGGCGGCAGAAAGCCTCCTCATTGTCGGAAAATCGGATGAAGAACGCCGGAAGGACCTCGCGAGGGCTGCATCCTGCATCGGAAAGGCAGGCGGCATCCTCTGGTCGGGTCCGGCGAGGCTGGATTTTCTTGCCGCAACCGGGAAAAAACCGGAGCGCAGCGACAGAGAGGTCCATCAAAAAGCTCTCCACCGAGCGATCAGGGAAGGAGTATTCACGGTGGTCTGCAGCGAAAGAGAGAAGCAGCTGGCCGGCCTTGCCCTGCCCGGGCTTCACATCTCGACAGGCCCCAGCGCCTTTTTGGAATTTCTCGAGCGGCTTTCGCTGCCGGGCATCACTGCCCTAGACCCGGCTGCGCCCTAGAAAGCTAAAAACGATTGGGGTTCAATCAAGACGCTGCTGTGGGTGAGTAAAATAAACAAGGGGCTGCCCAACGCAGTGGGCAGCCCCTTGTTTACTCGATGCTCTTAAACAAACTAAAAAATCAGGACAGTCCCGTGATCAGGCCGGTGCTGGTGTCGATATCCATGCCCATGTAGGCAGGCACCGAGGGCAGGCCGGGCATGGTGCTGATCTCGCCGGTGAGGGGATAGATGAATCCAGCGCCGGCGGCCAGCCGCAGGTCCTTGACCGGGAAGACAAAACCCTTGGGCGCTCCCTTGACCGCTGGATCGTGGGAAAGGGAGAGATGTGTCTTGGCCATGCAGATGGGGAGCTTGTCGTAGCCCAGGGAGCTGAACTTGTCGATAGCGGCGGATGCCACGTCGGTGTAGGTCACGCTGCCGGCTCCGTAGACTTCCCGGGCTATGGTTTCGATCTTTTCCTTGATGGAAAGCTCAAGCGGATAAAGGAAATTGGCCTTAGCGGGCACAGCGCAGGCCTTGTCTACCGCCTCGGCCAGCTTGGCCGCTCCATCGCCGCCGTTAGCCCAGTTGGAAGAGACCACGGCATCCGAGGCGCCAGCCTTGAGGGCGGCTTCGCGCACCAGGGCATGCTCGGCATCGCTGTCCGTGGGGAAGGCATTGATGGCCACTACCGCGGGCAGACCGTATTTGCCGATGATCTTGAGGTGGGCTTCCAAATTGGCAATACCCTTCTTGAGAAGCTCTAGGTTCTCCTGGGTGTAGGCCGTCGATAGGGGCTTGCCCGGGGTTACCTTGGGCCCGCCACCGTGCATTTTGAGAGCCCGTACCGTGGCGACGAGCACGACGCCGTCGGGCATAATGCCCGAGGCCCTGCACTTGATGTCCATGAACTTTTCAAAGCCCATGTCTGCGCCGAAGCCAGACTCGGTGACTACGTAATCGGCCAGCTTCGTGGCAATCAGGTCGGCAACGATGGAAGAGTTGCCATGGGCTATGTTGGCGAAGGGTCCGGCATGGACAAAGGCCAGCTGCTCCTCCAGAGTCTGGAGGACATTAGGCTTGAGGGCGTCCTTCATGAGGATGGTCATGGCGCCGGCTACCTTGAGGTCTTCGGCGGTTATGGCCTTGCCCGACTTGTCCAGGGCGACTACCACGCGACCCAGGCGCTTGCGCAGGTCGTCAAGGCTCGTGGAAAGGGCAAGGATGGCCATGACTTCGCTGGCCACAGAAATGTCGAAGCCCGTCTCCCGCAAGGGGCCGTTTTCCAGTCCGCCGAGACCAAGTACCATTTTGCGGATTGCCCTGTCATTCATGTCCATGACCCGGCGCCAGAGGACGTTGTATGGGTCGATATTGAGCTTTTTGAGGCCCAGTTTTTCGAAATAGGACTCCGACCAGCGGCTCTCGTGGTACATTCTGGCATCGAGACCGGCGGCGCAGAGGTTATGTGCAGCCGACACGGCGTGGATATCGCCGGTGAGATGAAGATTGAAATCCGCCATGGGCACTATCTGGCTGTAGCCGCCGCCGGCGGCCCCGCCCTTAATTCCGAAGGTCGGCCCCATGGAAGGCTGCCTAATATTGGCAATGGCCTTTTTTCCGATGACGCCGAAGCCCTGGGTGAGTCCCACCGTGGTAGTGGTCTTGCCCTCCCCGAGCGGGGTCGGGGTTATGGCTGTCACGTCGATATATTTGGCGCGCTTAGTCTTAGGCGTTGCCGGATCCGAAAGGAATTCAAGGCGAACCTTGGCTTTCTGACTGCCGTAGTGCTCCAGAAAGCGCTCCTCCAGATCGTACTTGGCGGCGATCTCGGAGATCGGCTTTATTTTTGCCGCCTGGGCGATGTCGATGTCGGATGGAACCGGACTTTTTCTAACAATGGACACAGTAAACCTCCCTGGTCTCAAGGCCCTGGGGGCCTCAGGCTAGAATCGAAAAACGACGAGCCCCGGGCTGTTGTCCTAGGCACTCGTCGTCGTTTTCATAAATGAAGAATCAGATCAAAGGCCCGCGTATTTCTTCATCTCGTCGACAATTTCCGGCTTCATGGTAAAGCTGTGCTCGTCGTCGGGGAACTTGGACTGCTGAACTTCGCCGATGAACTCCTGAACAGCCTTGAGCTGGAAGTCGTAGGCATTGGCGTACACTTTAACGAACTTGGGGGTAAATCGCTTGAAGAGTCCCAAGAGGTCATGGAAAACCAGGACCTGGCCGTCGCAGTTAACACCGCCGCCGATCCCCACGGTGACGCACTTCACTTTCTGGGTGATGATCTCGGCCAGCTGGCGGGGGATAGCTTCCAGAATGACAGCGAAGACACCCTGCTCGTCCAAGGCTACAGCGTCATCGAAGACCTTCTTGGCGGCATCCAGGGACTTGCCCTGCACCTTGAACCCTCCTAAGCTTCCCGCGGTCTGGGGCGTGAGGCCGATGTGGCCGAACACGGGGATGCCGGCACGAACAATGGCGCCGACGGTCTTGGCGAAATCCTGGCCACCCTCGAGCTTCACCGAGTCGCAGGCTCCGTCCTTGTAGAGGATGCCGGCGTTGGTGATCGCCTGCTCCACCGAAATGTTATAGGACATAAAGGGCAGATCGCCGACCACATGGGCACGCTTGACCGCGCGCATGACAGGCTTGGTGTGGTTGAGCATCTCGTCCATGGTCACCGGGGTGGTTCCGTTATAGCCGAGCTCCACCATGCCGAGGCTGTCCCCGACGAGGATAATGTCGATTCCAGCTTCGTCTACAACAAGGGCTTGAGGATAGGAGTAGGCTGTGATCATACTGATCTTCTTGCCTTCCTTCTTCATTGCCGCTAGATCCTGAATTGTCAATTTCTGAACATCAGCCATACCTCATCTCCTTTTCTCAGCCCCAAAGTGCTATATATCGATATTAGTTTATTATAACCTCTAACCCGCAAGCCCGCAAGCTTATTCATGCGTAAAATGAAACAGCGTATCATCCTCCGAAGCGACACATCCTTAATCATGTTGACAACTGGCAGTTTTGACTTTAGCCTAAATTAAGCTTTTACAGAGTTGAAGCAAGAAACTCATTCTAATAGAGGTGTCTTTAAAGCAGGGTAATATTTTTTCTCGGAGACCCAGAAAATTGAAATGACAGGTGAATCAATGCTTCCCGATAATCTCATTTTAAATACATATAAAAAACCCTCGCTTGATGTGGGCGAACTAACCGTTATACTGCCTTCTGAGTTCAATGAAGAAAGGTATCAAGAACTTGAATACTTTATCTACATTCCGCCCATTTATAAGAGTAATGAGGCTACAGAC
>JAEZSM010000039.1 GCA_023421875.1 Spirochaetota bacterium
CCCTTCGAGGTGGGCGACAGCATGCTGGGCATGGCGGAATCGGCGTCACTGCGCAAGCGCTTTTCTGGCTTCGCGGCGATAAAAACCCAGGGCAACTGACCGGGCTCGGGGGCGGAAACAGGAATGCGTCGGCAGGCGGAGTTCTGGAAGCCCCTGGAGGACGGGAAGATTCAGTGCCTTCTCTGCCCTAAAACCTGCGTTCTTCCGGAGAGAGGCTTTGGTCTCTGCCAGGCTCGGCAAAATAAAAATCACAGGATGGCGATCCCCTTTTACGGCCTCGTCTCATCCCTCGCCCTCGATCCGGTGGAAAAAAAGCCGCTTCGGCACTTTCTGCCCGGAAGCCTTAGCTTTTCCGTAGGCTTTTGGCACTGTACCATGCGTTGTCCCTTCTGCCAGAACTGGGAGATAGCCCATCCAGCGAACGCTCGGAGCTTTCAAACAGAGGGACGCGGTCGTTCCGACTCCGGCATCGGCGGCATGTATCTCGACCCGGGCAGCCTTATAGAAAAAGCACTGGACTCGGGCTGCCCCTCTATCAGCTTTACCTACTCCGAGCCCTGTCTTCACACGGAATACCTTCTAGATTCCATGGAGCTCGCCAGGAAGCGGGGTCTCAAGACAATTCTCGTCACCAACGGCTGCATCAATCCAGAACCGGCCCGAATGCTTCTGGAACGCTGCGACGCCGCAAACGTGGACCTCAAGACCGATTCGGCGGAAACCTACAGACAAACGTTGGGCGGCGATATGGAGACTGTCCATAATTTCATACGAACGGCGGCAGAACTCTGCCATCTGGAAGTGACGTCCCTGCTTGTGCCGGGCATTCTGGACCAGCCGGAACAGATCGAATCCATCGCCCTCTTCATCGCCTCGGTTTCCAAGACTATACCTCTTCATATAACGGCGTATCATCCTGCCTATCGCTGGCAAAAACCCTGCCTCTCGCGGTTGCAAACCGAAAAGGCAGCGAAACCTGCCTTCGGGATCCTTGATACGATTCACCTGGTCCTTCCATTTCCCTATTGACATAATTTTCGGTTTTCGGCATTGTAGTCCCTGCCGATTGCACGGTGGGTGTAGCTCAGGTGGTAGAGTGCCAGACTGTGGATCTGGTTGTCGTGGGTTCAAACCCCATCACCCACCCGAGCCCGAATCCTGCACCAGCTTTTGGGGAATTGGGTCTGTACCGAATGGGCGTTCGTAGCTCAGCTGGATAGAGCGACGGACTTCGAATCCGTAGGTCGCAGGTTCGATTCCTGTCGGACGCACTTGTTTTTTGGGCCGCTAGCTCAGCTGGCAGAGCAGCAGACTCTTAATCTGCGGGTCGGAGGTTCGAAACCTCCGCGGCTCACGACCTTGACAGCGTGAACGGCGTTCCGCTACCATGCGACGCGTGCGCGAGAGTGGTGGAATGGCAGACACGCTAGACTTAGGATCTAGTGCCTTGCGGCGTGAGGGTTCAAGTCCCTTCTCTCGCAGGTTTCCCTAGGGAAGACTGCTTGGGGAAGGCGGTTTACAGCGCGGGAATAGCTCAGTGGTAGAGCGCGACCTTGCCAAGGTCGATGTCGCGGGTCCGACTCCCGTTTCCCGCTCTAACAACGTGGCGATTCGGAACCAAGCCGAATCGCCTTTTTTTTGCGCCCGGAGGGTATATACTGTATAGTAGTATCAGCCGCGCGTACGATGCCTGCCATGAGGCACGGCAATCCGCCATTCCGAGAGGAACATAATGGTTATCTCCGAAAAAAAACTTGAAAAGCTGGAACACTCCAAGGTGAGGATGACGGCGACCGTCCCTATGGCCGATCTAAGATCCGTCTACGATGAGATGATGGCCGAGTATGTGAAGTCGGTGCGCATCGACGGCTTCAGGAAGGGCCATGTGCCTGTCTCGGTACTGGAACGTAAATTCGGCGACAGCCTCAGGCTGGAAGCCATGAGCAGGGTTCTCGAAAAAGCCGTGGACGTGGCCCTGGCCGAGGCGGAGGAAAAACCTCTGGCCTACGAGGCCCCCGCCCTCGAGGGCGAGCCCGAGTTTGCCCTGGATAAGGATTTTACCTTTAGTGTCACTTACGATGTCTTCCCCAGCTTTGAGCTGCCACCCACCGATGCTGTCGAACTGTCAGTACCCAGCGTTGAGGTGTCGGACGAAGATCTGTCCCAAGAACTGGAGCGGATAAGGGAACGGAACGCCATAGTCGTAGAGAAGACCGGCGAAGCTGCCCTGGGAGACATAGTAACCGTCGCCTACTCGGAGCTGACCGAAGACGATCAGGAAGTGGCCGGCAGCAAGCGTGAGGACTTTACCTTCGAGCTTGGCAAGGGCTTGAACCTTTACAAGTTCGACGAGGAAGTGGTCGGCATGAAGGCCGGCGACGCCAAGACTTTCACCAAGACCTACCCCGAAGATTTTGAATACAAGGACCTTGCGGGCAAAACTGTCAAGCTTTCGGTAAGTGTTTCCAAGGTCAAGCAGAAGGACGTACCCGCCCTGGACGACGAACTGGCCCAGGACGTTTCCGAGAAGTACAAGACCCTGGACGACCTTAAAAAGGCAGTCAGGGAACAGCTCCAGACAGCCCTGGACAATCGGCTGCGGGAGCTTAAGGAAAAGAAGCTCGTGGACGCTCTCCTGGAGAAGACCAAGATCGACGTCCCCGAATCCATGGTCAACGCCGAACTGGCCATGCGCTGGGAATCCCTCAAGCGTGACATGGGCATCGATTCGGACGAAAAGATGGAGAGCATCGCCCAGTATTCCGGCAAGAGCCGTCAGCTCCTCTACGAGGACTGGAAACCCGCCGTGACCAAGGCTATCGCCGGCAGACTGCTTTTGGACAAGCTGGTAGAGAAGAGCGGCCTGGAAATTACGGAAGAGGAACTGAGCGCCGAGTACGCCAAACAGGCAGAAGGCTCGGCCATGTCCGCCGAGGAAGTGAAGGCGGAGTACGAAAAGCGGCAGTCCGTGGAATACCTCAAGGACAGGATGAAGGAAACCCGCTTCTTTGACGGCCTTTTGGCTACGGCCACGCTGGCCCAGGGCGAGAAAATGAGCTTTGTGGACTTCATGAGCGCGGCTGAGTAACTTATAAGAAAGCTCAGGCTGATTTTAAGAATCTGTCGCTATATGAAATTGGCCTTTCTGAAAAAGTTTACATGAGGTAGGCATAGATGCAGGAACAGATGAACAGCCTCGTACCGATCGTCATCGAGCAGACTGGCATAGGTGAACGTTCATACGATATTTACTCTCGCCTATTAAAGGACAGGGTTATCTTTCTGGACGGGGAGATCAACGATCTCACCGCCGATCTTATCGTGGCCCAGCTCCTCTTCCTGGAATCCCAGGATCCGGGGCGGGACATATCCCTGTACATCAATTGCCCCGGCGGTTCGGTGACCGCGGGGCTATCGATCTACGATACGATCCAGTACATCAGGCCCGACGTCCAGACCATCTGTCTCGGCCAAGCCTCGTCCATGGCCGCCCTGATCCTTGCCTGCGGCGCCAGGGGTAAACGTTTCGTCCTGCCCTCCTCCCGTATACTCATCCATCAGCCCTGGGGAAGGACCTCCGGCCAGGCCAGCGACATCAGCCTCCAGGCCCGGGAAATTCTGCGGTTAAAAAAACTCACCATCGAATACTTTGCCAAGCACACCGGCAAGACCATAGAGCAGCTGGGCGCCGACATGGAACGGGATTTTTACATGGGGGCAGCCGAAGCCCTGGAATACGGCCTGGCGGATACAATCATGGAGTCGAGAAAACATGGCCAAGACGCGAAAGCCTGAAGGGACTGAGCCGGAAGCCTTCTGCTCCTTCTGCGGCAAGAGCAGCGCCTTCGCCAAGAAGATGATAGCGGGTCCCGGGGTCAATATCTGCAACGAGTGCGTACGGGTATGCGAGCAGATCCTTCTGGAAGAAGAGCAGAAGATCTCCTCCTCCTTCCTCCAGGAAGTCCCCAAGCCCCTGGCTATAAAAGAATATCTAGATTCCTACGTGGTAGGCCAGGAGCACGCAAAAAAGGTGCTCTCGGTGGCCGTCTACAACCACTATAAGCGTATCCAGCACCGGAACAGCCAAAATCAGGACGTGGAGATCGAAAAAGCCAATGTCCTTCTCATAGGGCCGACCGGAACGGGCAAAACCCTTTTGGCCAAGACCCTGGCAAAAAAGCTCAAAGTCCCCTTCGCCATTGCCGATGCGA
>JAEZSM010000040.1 GCA_023421875.1 Spirochaetota bacterium
GAGGTTGTAGCGATCGCCAACGAACTGCTGGCGGAGATTCCCCTTTCGGTGCTCACCCAGGACTGGCACCCCCAGGGACACGTATCCTTCGCATCCAGCTACGAGCGCCAACCCTTCGATGTGGACGACAGCGTCGATCCGCCCCGGGTACTCTGGCCCGACCACTGCGTGGCAGGCAGCGGGGGCGCCGACTTTCATCCCGAGCTGAGAGCCGAGCGGGCGAAACTGATCATCCGCAAAGGATTCAGCCTCAACCTGGACTCTTACTCTGCGTTTTTCGAAAACGACGGAATTACTCCCACAGGCCTGGCCGGCTGGCTATCCACCCTGGGGGTAGGCGAGGTACTGGTCCTTGGCCTGGCCACCGACTACTGTGTTAAGGCTACAGCCCTGGACGCCATAAAGCTGGGTTTTAAGGTGATTGTCGTGACCGACGGCGTTCGAGCGGTGAACGCCCAGCCGGGAGACGGGGAGGCGGCGCTGGAAGCCATGAAGTCGGCCGGCTGCAGGCTGTCGAGCCTCAAAGAGATCCTCGCATGAATAAAATACTCAACAACGCGCTCTTTACCGACTTTTACGAACTGACCATGGCCCAGGGCTACTGGAAACGGGGCATCAACGACCACAAGGTGATCTTCGACTACTTTTTCCGAAGGCAGCCCTTTGGCGGCGGCTACGCCGTCTTCGCCGGACTGGGTACCCTGCTGGATTCCCTCAGCCGATTCCGCTTCTGCGCCGACGACCTGGAATACCTGGAAAGCCTTGGCCTTTTCGAGAAAGGCTTTCTGGACTACCTCGAATCCTTCAGATTCAAAGGGAGCATCCTTGCCGCCAGGGAAGGGGAGATCGTCTTTCCCCAGGAGCCTCTTGTGCGGGTGGAAGCAGACCTGGTACAGGCTCAGATCGTGGAAGGTCTCGTGCTCAACACACTCAACTTCCAGAGCCTCATAGCCACCAAGGCGGCCAGGGTCTGGCTGGCTTCGGGCAGGGGCAAGATCATGGAGTTCGGCCTCCGGCGCGCCCAGGGCGGCGACGGGGCCATGTCGGCATCCAGGGCTGCTTTTATTGGTGGAGCCTTTGGCACCTCCAACAGCCTGGCCGGCAAGGCCTACGGCATTCCCGTCCTAGGCACTATGGCCCACTCCTGGGTGATGTCATTTCCCACGGAACTCGAATCCTTCAAGGCCTACGCCGACATCTATCCCAAGGGCGCGGTATTCCTCATCGATACCTACAACACCCTGGAGTCGGGGATCAACAACGCCATAAAGGTGGGCAGGGATCTGGCCAAGAAGGGCCACGGCTTCGGCGTCCGCTTGGATTCGGGGGATATGGACTACCTGACCCGCAAGGTGCGCGAAAAGCTGGACGAAGCAGGATTCCCCAAGGCGACGATTGTCGTGTCCAACGAGCTGGACGAGGCGATCATCGAGCACCTGGTGGCTTCAAAGGCCCCCATCGATACCTGGGGCGTGGGCACCAAACTCGTTACCGGGGGAGAGGACGCGGCCTTCACCGGCGTTTACAAGCTGGCCGCCATGATGGGCGAGGGCATCGAAAAAGCGGTGATGAAGGTGTCCGAAAATCCTGAAAAATCAACCAACCCTGGCCGCAAGCGGGTGTTCAGGCTCTTCGACGATGCGTCCATGGCGCGGCTGGACATAATGACCTTGGAAAACGAGGTTCCCCAGGCAGGCGAAGAACTGGTCGCCCACCATCCCTCGGGGGATTATCGCCGCCTGGTTATCAAGCCCGCCAGGGTAGAGCCGCTTTTATACGAAGTGATGAAGGACGGAGAAAAGGCGAAAAATCTGCCGAACCTGAAGGAAAGCCAGCAGTACCTGGCGCGGAGGCTTCAGCACTTCGACGGAACCTACCTGCGGCTTCTCAATCCCCATATCTACAAGGTTTCGGTCACCGAGAGACTCAAGGATCTCAAGCTGGGGCTGATAAAGAAGTACCTGCGCTCGCATTGAAAAGAGGCGCCGGCGCGGGATTGAGGGTGGAGCGCCGACGCGGGGCTGTGCCTGGCCGCGCCGGCGCCGATTCGCGGTCAAGAAAGCCTTATTTCCGCCGCTCCAGAGTCTTGATGAAGGGAGTCGCGTTGGCGCCGGCCTTGCGCTCCAGGGCTTCGATCAGAGTCGCGGGGCGTTAGCCCACACAGAGGTCCGCAAGTATTTCGGCGTTGACAAAACCCTCGTCACGCATGGTTTTTAAAAAACTCAAAAGCTTATCGTAGAAACCGCAGCAGTTGAGCAGGCCCACAGGCTTGTTATGGTAGCCGATATAGCGCCAGGTCCAGACTTCGAAGAGCTCTTCCATGGTGCCGATACCGCCGGGCAGGGCGATGAAGGCATCGGACTTTTCCTGCATGAGGGCCTTGCGCTGGTGCATATCCTCAACAACCAGAAGTTCCGAAAGCTCCAGGTGATCCACCATGCCGTTGAGTTTCTTGGGAATAATGCCCAGGACCCTGCCGCCGGCCTTCATGGCAGCCTCGGCCATGATGCCCATGGTGCCCACATTGCCGCCGCCGTAGACCAGAGTGCAGTTCCTTTGGGCCAGGAGCTTTCCCATAGCGGCAGCTGCTTCCCCGTATCGGGGTGAAGATCCTTCTGCCGAGCCGCAGAAGACGCATATCGACTGGATGGATGACTCGGCGCGCATCAGAGCGGCCTCCCTACAGGGCTGCGTTTACCCGCGTCGCCGCCTGAATCCGGGCTGCCGCTTCGCCCGAGTCTGCCCAGGGCTGTTTCCACCAGAGTCGCCATGAGCTCACCATAGCTTAGGC
>JAEZSM010000048.1 GCA_023421875.1 Spirochaetota bacterium
ATCTTCGACCTCTCCGATCCTTTGCAGAGAGCCCGCTTTGCGTCGCGGCCGGGACTTTTAATAGAGCTGTACCAATCGCTTCCGCAGGTTTCTTCCTACCGCTGCGTCTTTATCGATGAGGCGCAGACGGTTCCGGAGCTTTTCGATGCCGTGCAGTATATTTTCGATGATGAAAAGCGCCGCTTCGACAATCAACTGCGTACACGGTTTATCCTCTGCGGAAGCTCGTCGCGGCGCTTGAGGCAGACGGGCAGCAATCTCCTTCCCGGAAGAAGCATTCTCCATCATCTGTACCCGCTTATGAGCGTGGAATACGCCCCCATCGAGCTGCGTGGCTACCCGACCGGTGACGTGCTGGGAAAGGGCAGCGCGATTCCCGCCCTGTGGAACGTAGCCGCGAACGATGACGATCCCTTGCCTTTCTTCCCGCGCCGATCGCTGGAGGATCGACTTATTTTCGGTGACCTCCCGGCAATCGCAACCGAGAGCACGACTGAATCATCGTCCAGATCCCTTCGTGCGGATCTCCTGCAAACCTATGCGTCAGCCTATATCGAGGAGGAGTTACATAGGGAGACGCGCATCAGGGAATGGGGTCCCTTCCTTCGATTTCTCTCCTTTTCGGCGGCTGAATCGGGCAGGATTGTCAATTTTGCCGGTATTGCGAAGGAAACGGGTCTCTCAGCTCCAACGATCAAGGCGCATTATCAACTTCTTGAGGATATGTTTCTGGGGTTCATGGTGCCCGCCTTTTCCGGTAGTCCTCGCAAGGCTGTTTTGTCGAGCCCTCGCTTCTTTTACTTCGACCTTGGGGTCAGGAACGCGGCGGCCGGCCTTTCTTTCTCGGCTGATACGCTCAGGGCGGATCCAGGCCCTCTTTTCGAGCAATGGGTGGGTATAGAGCTATATAAGCGGCTTTCTTTTATTGGAGAGGGTAGTCTTTCCTATTTTCGCACCTCGGGCGGGGCTGAGGTGGATTTTATCGTGGAGCGGACGGGAAAGCTTTACCCCATCGAGGTAAAATGGACTGAGAATCCGACCAAGCAGGACGCCCGGCATCTGGAGAGTTTCATTGTCGACCACGCGGATAGAACATCGCAGGGTTACATCGTTTGTCGTTGTCGCTATCCCCAGCGGATTTCGGATCGTGTCACTGCTTTACCATGGTGGGCATTATAGACAGGATGCCAATACTCTCAAGGTTGATGAGAGGTTTTCCCTGTTCATCCTGCCGTCCCGTGATCCTGTCTTCCCTTATTTCGATATAGCCGCCCGCAGAGCAACCTCATTGAGCGCGGCACTATCTTCGCGCCACTCCAGGAATGGGCTTACATCGGCGCGAAGCGCCTCAAAATCCAAAGCGGCGAGCTTGGCGGCGAGGACTTCCTTCCATTCCGAAGCTTGAATCGCCGAGTCATGGCCCAGGCTTCCCTGCGCCAAGGCGTTCGAAAGCAGCGACATGTTGGGTTCTAAGGCGGGAATCTGGCTTACATACCACAGCAGATCGAACCAGTCCCTGCCTTTGGTATAAGGAAGGGTGAGCATGGCACGTATTTTGCCCGCCATCAGGGAGGGCAGATTGTGGTGACGAATACCAAAGAGTAGGTGCCGGGTCACCATCTTTGTTTCGAGCAAGGCGCCGGCGGGTGGTGTTGTATCGATTTCCAGCTTTATCGCAAGCTTCTGCTCTCTCTGAGGCGCCAAACCAGCGGAAAAAAGCAGGTCGGCTATCCTTACCCACGCGACCTGTACGACATTTTTATCGTTGAAGGTGACAGCTGCATCAAAACCTTGAAACTCCAAATCTCGCTTCAGCTTTTTTAACCACTTTTCAGGCGCATAAAGTTCAGCCGTCTCGAGAGAAAAATCCAGATCCTCGGAAAATCAGGGAAGGTTGTAGAGAAATCGCAGCGCCGTTCCACCGACGAATGACAGGGATTCAAAGGCCCGGGATTCATGGAGGCTCCTCAAGATACTGGCCTGGACATATTCGCGGATGAGATTTCCAGTCGCCACAGGATCTGGGGTAGATTTCGCCAATCGCAACGCGTCGGATTTCACAGCAGCACCATCCCTTCGGCCTGATCGGCCGCATACCCTCGCCACGCATGGATTCCATCCGACTTGAGTCCCATTCGCCCGATTCAAGGTAGAGATAATCGGCGATCGCCTTTTCCGGGATTATTCCATGCCAGGAGAGCGCCCAAAGCCCCGACAGATAGGAATGGCTGTAGGGTTTTGTAAAAAAATGTATCGTATCTATTGACAGAAACACCGCCCTCGTGGTTTATATGTGTTTCTATAAACAGTAACACACGGAGTTAGCATGGAGGCGCGTATGATGACGAAGGTTCAACTGCAGGAACATGAGATGCCCACAGCCTGGTACAACCTGGCCGCCGATCTTCCCCATCCGGTACCACCCCCCATGGGCGGCGACGGAAAGCCCGTAGGACCCGATCAGCTCGCGGCGGTTTTCCCTATGAACCTTATAGAACAGGAAATGTCCTCTGATCGCTGGATCGATATTCCTCAAGAAGTATTGGCTATTCTTTACCGCTGGAGACCATCTCCCCTTCATCGGGCCTATGGTTTGGAAAAGGCACTTAAAACTCCAGCCAGGATTTATTACAAGAACGAAGGCGTCTCGCCTGCGGGAAGCCACAAGCCCAACACGGCAGTGCCCCAAGCTTACTATAACAAGGTTGCGGGTATTGAAAATCTTACCACCGAAACCGGAGCCGGCCAGTGGGGCTCGGCTCTCTCCTTCGCCTGCTCACAGTTCGGGCTCGGATGCAAAATCTACATGGTCAAGTCGAGCTACGACCACAAGCCGTACCGAAAATTCCTCATGCAGACCTGGGGAGGAGTATGCGTGCCCAGCCCCAGCACCCAGACCAAGGCCGGTCGGGATATTCTGGCGGCCCATCCCGATTCGCCCGGAAGCTTAGGCATTGCCATAAGTGAGGCGGTGGAAGAAGCGGTGAGCGATCCCTCTGGCAAGACAAAATATGCCCTGGGCTCGGTGCTCAACCACGTAATGCTCCACCAGACCATTATTGGCCTGGAGACTAAAAAACAGCTGGCTGTATTCGGCGAAAAAAAGGTAGACCAGATCATCGCCTGTGCCGGCGGCGGTTCCAATTTTGCGGGTTTGAGCTTCCCCTTCCTGGCCGACAAAATAGCCGGGGCCGACATCGAGATAATTCCCGTAGAGCCCAGTTCTTGCCCCAGCCTGACCAGAGGAAAGTATTCTTACGACCTAGGCGATGTGGCGGGCATGACTCCCTACCTGCCCATGTACACCCTGGGTCACAGCTTTATCCCCCATTCCATGCACGCCGGCGGCCTGCGCTACCACGGCATGTCGCCCCTGGTTTCCATGGCGCTCAAAGAAGGGCTGCTTCACCCTGCGAGCGTGCCTCAGTTGGAATGCTTCAAGGCTGCAGTCCTCTTTGCCCGCTCCGAAGGCCTGGTGGTTGCCCCCGAGACCAGCCACGCCGTAGCCCAGGTTGTTCGTGAAGCCGAAAAGGCCAGGGAAGAGGGCAAGGAAAAGGTAATAGTCTTCGGCCTCTCTGGCCATGGCATGCTCGACCTCCAGGGCTACGCCGACTACTTCGCCGGCCTCCTTGAAGATTACGAATACCCCGAGGATGAGGTAAAGGCGGCGATAGCGTCGCTGCCGGAGTTTGCCCGGATCGTCTGATCCATGTTGTGTGAAATAGTACAGGCGGATAATTAGTTCAGACACGATACCAGGAGGGCAGGAGTAACAAAAATTATTGTATATGGGGAAAACAAATAATACTGTTTTCTATGACTTTTCCTGTAAATCCTGGTGTTCTTGTTATCGTGTCTAGTGTTTTTAATGAGGCATCACCGCCATACTTTAGAGGCATTTTAGTCAAAAAGATACCGAGAAAGCCCGCTCATCAGTTTCGAACAGAGAGGCGCAGGTGTGGAAATTGCGGAAAGTATAGCCCTTGAAGGATTCTACCGTTTCTCCGCTATAGATGACGCCACCTGCCTCGCCAACATCGTCGGAATAGGTGGACGAGAATTTCTTGAGGTTCAGCGTGTGCTTGATATCCAAGGTCCTGCCGCTTTTAATCTCGTAGGGGATTATTTTTCTCTGTTGCCCAAGAAGAAGGTCCACCTCCAGGCCGTTGCTGTTCCTGAAGAAAAACAGCTGGTCGCCTTTGCCCGCGTTGTAGCGCGTTTTTATCGCCTCTATGACGACCATGTTCTCAAAAAGATTACCTAAAAGAGGATCCCGATTCATCTGGGCAGGTGTTTCTATGCCCAAAAGATGCGCCGCCAGCCCGACATCGCTGAAATAGACCTTCGGCGTCTTTACCACTTGGCTTGTGCGTGACGTAAACCATGGCTTCAACAGATAGACCAGATGAGATGCCTCAAGGATGGAAAGCCAGGAACCTATCGTCGTACTGCTGACTCCCACCTCTCCGCCCAAGGCTGAATTATTCACCAGCTGGCCGCAGCGTCCCGCGAGAAGGGTCAGGAAGTTGACAAACCGTGAGAGATCGTGGACAGCACCCACCGCACCCACATCTCTCTCCACATAGGTGCTGAGATAGCTCCTGTAATAATCGGATGGGGATCGGCCAGGGGCTTGGAAAAGGTAGGGCATGAAGCCGGAGAGCAATTGTTGATCCCTGTCCAGAACAATATTCGCATTTGCCAACTCATCCAGCGATAAGGGGAGTAAGTTGACTATGGCAGTGCGTCCGGCCAAGGATTGTGACACCGTGTTCCGCACTCGGATTTGCTGACTCCCTGTGATGATATATTGTCCCATTTTTTTCTGCCCATCGATTCTGACCTGCACCAGGCTGAGCAAGGACGGGACTCTCTGGATTTCATCGATCACTACAGGTTCGGGATACCGTATGAAAAATTCGTAAGGGTCTTCCTCGGCGAGCTTGCGCGTCTGTAGGTCCTCCAGGTTGGCATATGAAAAACTGGGGTACATGCTGAGCGCCAAGGTTGTTTTACCGCATTGCCGAGGTCCAAATAGCGTGACGGCGGGATACTCCCCCATCAGCCTTCGTATCAATGCTTCGATTTTTCGTGGGATCATAGGGATATTGTAGAATGAAATGACGGAGATTTCAATTGATACTTCGAATCTCCGTAACTTCTGACTCTGAAATTGGACAGGATGACGCTGAAGGCGGGATTTTCCTGTCGATCATCCTCGATCCTGTTATCATGTC
>JAEZSM010000080.1 GCA_023421875.1 Spirochaetota bacterium
CCCTGCGCTCCCGTGGCTTCCCGGTGGACAGAATGAAGACCGGCACTCCGGCTCGAATCGCAGCCTCGAGCATCGATTTTTCCCGCCTGGAAATCCAGCTGGGTGAAACCAAGCCTATTTATTTTTCTTTTTTAGAAAAGGATTATCAGCGCCCCAATCTGCCCTGCCACGTGCTCTGGACCAGCGAGACAACCCACCAGCTTATCCGGGGGGGGCTTGACCGCTCGCCGCTGTTTTCCGGGCAAATAGTTGGTAAGGGGCCCCGGTACTGTCCTTCCATAGAAGACAAGGTCGTACGCTTTCCCGATCGACCCCGGCACCAGGTTTTTGTGGAGCCCGAAGGCCAGTACACTAACGAAGTCTACCTCAACGGCCTCTCCAGTTCCCTGCCCGAGGATATCCAGCTTGCCTTCTACCGAAGTCTGCCCGGCTTCGAAAAGGCTAGAATAGTCCGCCCGGCCTATGCGGTGGAGTATGATTACATCGAAACCTCAGCCCTCTACGCCTCGCTGGAATCGAAAATCCTGGAAGGACTCTATATCGCCGGCCAGACCAACGGCACCTCAGGCTACGAGGAAGCCGCCGCCCAGGGCCTCATGGCGGGCATCAACGCACGCAGGAAGCTGGATGGACTCGAGCCTGTCATCCTGGGTCGGGAGGAAGCCTATATCGGGGTTCTGATCGACGATCTGGTTACCCTCGTTCCCAAGGAGCCCTATCGAATGTTCACCAGCCGGGCTGAGCGAAGACTTGCCCTCCGACAGGATTCGGCCGATCTTCGCCTGACCCCGCTTGGAATCTCCATTGGCCTGGTTTCCGAGGAACGAAGAGAAAAATTCGAAGGGCGCAGGCAGGGTATCGACGAAATCCAGCAACTCCTGGCTTCACGGAGAATACGCAGTGCCGACCTGGGGGATATCGAAGCCCTGGAACCCCATATAGGCGAGTCCCTGGAGCTGGCCCTCCGCGATCCTGCCCTGGGGGCGATCATGGATGATGCCCCCAGCGCCAGCAGCTTTCTATCCCGACTCATCCCCGAAGCCGGAGCCTGCCCCGAGAGCTGGGCTCAGACTGCCCTCTTGGAAGCCCGCTACCAAGGCTACCTCGAAAAGGAATCCAGGCTTGCTTCACGACTTGACCGCTCCGAGCGCTTAAGGATTCCCTCCGACTTCGACTACCGTGCCGTTCCCGGCCTGTCCAAGGAAGCCATGGAAAAGCTCGAAGCGGTCAAGCCCCTTACCTTGGGCCAGGCTTCCAGAGTGACGGGTGTGAGAAAATCCGATCTGGCGCTGCTCTACATCGTTGTCAGCCGGCAAGGCTGAGCGCTCAGCAAAAAACCGATGCGACAAAAAAAGCCGTCCCCCTGGGGACGGACTTTTTTCACAGGCTGCTATGGTTTCTGGAAATCTCAGTTTTCGGCAT
The DNA here is from genome assembly GCA_023421875.1 of Spirochaetota bacterium. GTDB lineage: Bacteria > Spirochaetota > Spirochaetia > Treponematales > Rectinemataceae > UBA2256. Next base: position 1,423 of record JAEZSM010000080.1, read on the forward strand.
CGGAAATCTTGAGCAGATCCTTAAGTCCCTGTTTCGCCCGCTCCAGGGCTTCCGAGTAGTTGTTGCGAAGCGCTTCCACGTTTTGTTTGTAAAAGGCGGAGAACTCTGGGTCGGCCATGGGGTCCAGCCGTACGTCCTGCCCCATCCTTGCAGCCATCTTCATTTCCTTTTCCCGCAGCTTGGGTGCCCACTGGCTTCTGATAGCCTGCTCCACCCGCTTGAGCTCTTCTAGGTATTTTTCCATGAAGGCCGATATTTGCTGCATAAGAGCTTCGACTTGCTTTTTCGCCTCTGCCCCTTTGCCGCCCTTGTCTTGGTAGGCCAGCAAGGCGAGTATCGCCAGCCCCGAGCCGACGAGACTAATCCTGTCCGGGTCGTAATATGCGCCGGGGAGCTGAATCTGGGCTATAAATACATCGCAGGCTGATTTGCGGAACAATTCCGCTTTGGAATTTGCTTCCTTGACTGCCTTGGCAAGGTCATACTGCCCAAAGTCTTCAATGTATTTGCTCGCAGCCCTGCGGCCTTCGTTTTTGATATTCGCGGCCTCCAGGGCAGCCTCATCGACCTTCAAATCCTTTGTCCTCTCGAGCGCCAGCTCAAGAGCGCTCTTTATCATTGCCATTCGATATCCTCCCGGTTGGCCCCACGCGGCTCACCTCGCGCGCGAAGCTCAGTATCTTATCTCCGATGCTCGCAATGAGAATCGCCGCCGCAGCCCACTCCACCCCGTTTTTTATCGGTTTCGGCACTGAGTCTATCAGCAGGATTAGTAGCTCCAGGCTGTACACGATCATGATGGAAGCCACGGCAACCTTGCCCATAATGGTCGAGGTCGGCTCAATCCTCTTTTTTACGGTGATGAGCAGGGCCATCAAAAGCGTCTGTATCCCCAGCCTCAAAAGCACGAGTATCAGAAACCATGCTGGTATGATTTTATAATAACGAAAAACGACGCTTAGGACAATCAAAAGGCTGTAGTCGCTGGCGGAGTCCATCATCCTGCCGACCTTGGTAACCTCTTTGCCCTTTCTCGAGACATAGCCGTCCAGAAAATCGGTGGCGAAAATGCAGACAACCAAAATGAGCAGGGGATACCTGATATGGAAACGCTTGGCCGCTATGACCAGGTAGAGGAGGGTGGGTAGGGTGCTCACTCTGAAAAGCGTTATCCTGTTCGCCAGATTGATTGAAGCGAGCAGGACGCCATCCGATTCTTTGCGGAAATCTTCTATAAATAAAAGCATGAGGGAGTACAGTAGGGCGTGGAACAAAAAGCTCGTAAGGCCGAAGGGTATCCAGTAAAGGCCAAAAAATCCTGCCTTGAGCGCAAAGGCCATAAATACCAGGCATTGAAGGATGAAGTAGAGGGCTGTGGTTCCCAGTATGCTCATTCTGAGGCTGGTTTTTGTGCCGCTCTCTTCCATGCTTTCATCCCCAATTTTATACCGCAGGCTGTCATTGAACCCCAGCCAAGCCCCGACCGAACGAGAGCCATACTACAACCTTGACATTGGGGCTGTCAAATCTCTACTCTGAATCCAATGAGCACCGCCGACAAGGTTACCCTGAGCAGAATATTCCTCGCTCCTGTCTTTTTCATCCTCTACCGCTATTCGCTGCTTCCGGCCCTTCCGACGGTCATACTTCTTTGGCTGCTCTTCATTGTCATTGAGCTGAGCGATCTGGTGGACGGGCAACTTGCCAGGGGCGCGAACATGGTCAGCGACTTCGGCAAGCTCTTCGATCCCTTCGCCGATGTGCTGGCCCGGGTTACCTATTTTATCTGCTTTGCCTTCGACGGCATCATGCCGCTCTGGATTTTTCTCATCATCCTCTACAGGGAGTTCAGCATTCTCTTCCTCAGAATGATGCTCTCGGGGCGGGGCATAGCCATGGGAGCCCGTCCGGGCGGTAAGCTCAAGGCCGGTCTCTATATGGTTTCCGGCCTGTCGGCCCTTCTCTACTCCAGCCTTCGGCGGCTTTCGCTGGCAGCCTCTCTCCAGAATCCCTTGAGGATTCTCGTGGTGGCTGTCTTCGTCGCAGCCGCCATACTCTCGATCCTTTCCTTCGTGGACTACCTGATCCAGTATAGGAAGCTCATTTCGGTAGCCGAGAGCCACAAGTCCTAGGACTATCTGCGCTTATACTGCAAGCATTTCAAAAAAACAGTAAAATTTGCAAAATTCGTAAAATCTTCAAAAACTCGCTTGACACGGGACCGCTGACTTTGGTACCTTCATCGAGCGCTCTGAAAAAGGGGGACCTTAAGAAGGGCGAGGGATCTTCAACAGTAAATAGGGAAGGGATAGAAAGAGGTAAGGGGATCTCGCATCGTGAATACACGATGCGTAACGGATTTCACTAAGCCGTGAAATCCGTGTTACCAAGCAAGAA
>JAEZSM010000133.1 GCA_023421875.1 Spirochaetota bacterium
TCGCCCGGACTGGGTCCTCGCCCTTGTCGATGATCCCGCCGGGGAATTCCACCGAAACACGACCCGTTCCGTGCCGGTATTGGCGGATCATGACGAATTTGCGTCCTTCCGGCGTGTCGACCACGGGGATTATGCCCGCCCAGTCGGGAGCGTTGATTAGGTAAAAAGCTCCCTGCTTGCGGCCGTCGCAGGTGTGGCGGTCGCTTTCGGAAACATTGAAGATGCGGCAATCGGCGATATTTTTTGTTTTGGTCTCCAGCCAACAGCAGGGCATGTCCACAGGCTCCCTCCGGATGGGTCCATGATACTTCGAAACCCTGATGCCGTGAAGAGCGCTTTCTGATCCAGAAAGACCCTTTACGGCCGATTATTCTTACTCAGTCTTGCCCGGCTGCCAACCGCTCGAGAAAGTAGAGCCCGGCGCTCAACTCAGGGTGAATCTTTGCGATAGCCTTTTTTGTCACTTCCCAGGCCGAGGGAGGCAGGATCTCTTCGATTATCCGATAATTGTAATAGGGACTTTCCTTAAAAACCCCGGTCTTTACCGATTCCCGTAGGATATTCACCGTTGCCTTGATTCTGTCTTCTTCGCCTTTGACGAGGTTTTCGATTTTTGCCTCTTCATCGGAGAGCTTCGTTTTAACGGCGTTGAACAGGCTTTTATAGTCATAGAGCCTGATCCGGGGAATCTCCAGCACCAGGGCGGCGCATTCCAGATACTTGTGGAGCAGGAGTCGCTCATGCTCCATCTCCTTGGGGAAACTCATGGATTCAGGAAGCGGGGCCACAGGAAACTCCGGCATCTTGCCCGGTTTGATAAAGTACGAATACCCCGAAAGCCGCCCGAAGCTCCGCAGGGTATCGAGATACCCCAGCTGCATGAAATCCTTCAGAAATTCCCTGTCGAAATCGAAGATCCAGCCCATGTTGATGGAGCTTTTTATGTAGGCGGTGAGACTTCCCTCGCCTTCCACCTTCCGGTTTCTGCCCAGTCCCCCGATATCGGAGACGATGAGTCGGCGGTATCCTCGTTTGCGGGCCATGTCGTAGGGAATATTCTCGAACACTCCCCCATCCATGTACTTCTTGCCCTCGATAACCGGTGACTTGAAGCCGGGGAAGGCCGCGCTGGCCATAAGGTAGTCCAGGACCCTACCCTCTTCCATGTCTTCCAGAAACATTTCCCTGGGTTTAAGGCTGGAGAGATCCACGGTAATTATTCCCAAGTCTTTGCCGGAAGCCCGAATTTTCGCTTCGTCGATATGGGATTCCAGAAGTTTCCGCAAGGGGCTGGTGTCCAGACCCTGGTGGGCGATAAGGGAGCGGAATAGCTTGGGAGCCTCCTGGACTGCTTCGCGGCCCACGGAGAGCTTTCCTTTTTCTACGAAGCCTGGAGGAAGGGCGACGATAGAATCGAGGCTTATGCTATCCACAAAGGATTCGTAACTGTCCTGTTGATTCTGGGCCAGGAGCCCCGCGACCACAGCCCCTATCGAAGTACCCACAAAGGCGTCGACCTCAATGCCCATCTCACGCAACGCCTTCCACACCCCAAGGTGGTAGATCCCCTTGGAGCCTCCCCCTGCCAGGACTAGACAGAAGCTAGTATTCCGACGACGCATGCGATGCCCTCCTGAGCTTAAGATTATCGTCCAGGATTCGGGGAATTCCTAGTGTCCCCGGGCTCTGAGCAGCTGCTGCACATCGACGTTGTAAAAAGCTTTTTCCTTCGAGAATGCATTCGTTGACTTTGAAGATGGGAATACCAAACCATGTGGCTTCGATGTAATGCCGATCATGAGGCATCCTTATAAAAACCATTGAAAAGCACTGGGCGCAAAAAAGGCTTCCCGAAGGAAGCCTAATTTTACTATAGCAGGGACAGGACTCGAACCTGCGACCTCCGGGTTATGAGCCCGACGAGCTGCCAACTGCTCTACCCTGCGTCGTGTTGGAAAAAGCTACATCAAACTGTAAAAAATGTCAAGGGACGGAAAGCCAATGGCTTACTCCTCATGCCGCAATGGGTATCCGGCCCACGACTTGGCATCATCAAGGGACTAACAAGCTTCGATGTACTGATTACAGCTTGAACAGCCTGCGCAGATTTGTGCTCGTGGCCACCCGGTGGTGGATGTATAGAAGGAATACCGCTATAGGAAGGAGCGCGAGAGCGGTAACGACAGACCAACCCGGGCGCAGGGGATTGCCGATAAAAATGTCGATAAAAAGTTCGATGCCGAGACAGAGGAGGGCGCAGCCTGCAAATACGAAGGCCAGGATGTTGAGCCCTTTTCGCCGGGCATTTCGGGCAAGAAGGCTGATAGTGGCGGCGACGCCCTCGGCCAAAAGGCAAATCGGCAAGGCCAGGCGCCAAGCCCAGGCGTCCTTGCCGATGATAAAGCCCAGGACCACGAGGAAAACCGGAGGAGCGACCGCAATGAGCAGGGTCTGGAGTCGGGGCTTTTGGCCGAGAATCAAAAAGGCTGTAGCCCAAGTCCAGATGAACATGATGGAAGCCAGGGGGTAGAGGGACCAGGAAAGCCGCTTCGCCACCAGTAGATTGATGACCAGGACGGTGGCAGCGGTGATCGCCAGGGCGACGGAGAGAATTTCCCAAGCCACTTTCTGTTTTTCCGACTTTGTAAGATCATCCTCGTGATCGGACCCGGCAAGCCTGTCTTCCTGCTCACCGCATTCGGGTCTAGGCATCAATTTTTCGATGGAACCGGCCATATCGGCAGACCGAGGATTATCGGCGCCGCAGAGGGGGCAACGTTTTGCCTGGCCAATCTCTACACCGCAATCGGGGCAATACGGCATGGTTCACTCCTCGTCATCGCGGCAGTATACGCTCACATGCAAGCCAAGATCGCGTAGACGCTTGAAATACAGCTGTTCGAGCTGCCTGGATTGTAGCAGGCTTCCAAAGCTGATGATCAGTTCATCGTTCCAGGACAGCACAGAGGCATTAGTAAGTGTTGTCGTGCTGGGAGCCGGTGAAAAGACAACAGATTGCACCTGCTGGGCTACGCCGGGCGGAAGCCGCAGGACGCCCAGATTTGAAATAAAGCCGCTGAGCATGGATTCGCCCAGCACTGAAAAGAGGATCCTTCCGGCGACATCTTTGATGAAAAGCGGTATTGCCCGGACAATGGGATTTCTAGTTCCGCCAGCGTTGCGGGCTATCTGCATGGCCAGCGATTTCGGATCACCCTCGATTTTCATTCTGTGGTGAGCGCGCTTCACCAGTTCGTCGAAGCTCCTAGCCCCTAAATCGAGATTCTCCTTCAGCAGAAAGAAAAGAGAAAAGTTTCGGTTTGTCCTGGAAGCGAAGAACTGCCTGAGGTTGACCGGGATTTCCACCGAAATGAAGCGTTCCCTCGGCTTTTTTGTCTGGGCGAACCAGAGGGTCTGGAGGGCATCGAGATAGACGGCGCCTAAGAAGCCTGTAAGCGTCACATTCCGCTTCTTGACCTCTCCGAGAATTTCCGCAAGTTTCAACCTTCCCGCAATAATGCGGTACGAGCCCTCGGGCAAACGCTCTCCGTGCAAGTGCCAGGCCTTGGGGTTAGCCTCGGGCGCTGGAAGCGAACCGGGGAAGTAGCGCTGATAGGCGTCCTCGTATTCCTCTGGCAGCACCGGGCTGTCGATGGGATAAATATCATCGTAGTCACCTTGGCCGAGCTCAGCCCCTGCCTCAATCCCCAGCAGGGCGTAATACCGTACCAGGAGGCTCTTCATGAATGACATAGCGCCCGAGCCGTCGGTGAGGGCGTGGGAGAATTCCCCCGCGAGTCTGTTGCCCTGAACCCTGATCCGAAACATCCTTGTGCCCCGCTTGTTGATGTTCCAGCCCTGGCTGGGGCTGCCCTGATCGGAATGGACCCGAGGGCTGGTCTTGCATTGGTCCAAGTAGTACCAGAAAAATCCTCGCTTGAGGTTCACGTTGAAGTAGGGAAAGCGGTTGCTGCAATCCGTAAGCGCCCGACTCAAGGCATCGATGTCGACAAGGGAAGCCAGCTGAAACTCGAACCTGAAGAGACTGGTGTTCACCCTATCAGTCACCGCGGGCATGATTATGCCTGCGTTGTCCAGGCCGTACCAGGCTCCCGATTCATCCACCCGCTTGGTTTGGATGAATTGGCGAGCCTTGTTCTTGTTCATGCTCAATTATAGGAATGGGGCGAAGGGCAATGCAAGCACGAGGAGAACCGTAACCAGCAGAGCGGGAATAAAGTCGGCGGTCTTGATTTTCTTTATGTCCAGCAGGCCTAATCCGATCATGATCACCAGGGCTCCGCCTATGGCGGTCAGCTCTGAGAGCATTATTTCGGTTACGAAGGGTTTGATCCATACCGAGAGAATCGTAAGGGCCCCTTGATAGATCAGGACGCTCAGGGCCGAAAAAATGACCCCCTTTCCCAAGGCCCCCGCGAAGATCATCGACATGAAGCCGTCCAGAATGCTCTTGGTGAAAATGATGGAATAGTCGCCCTCGGTGCCAGCCTTGAATGACCCGACAATGGCCATGGCGCCGGAGCAGAACAGCACGGAGGCGTTTAAAAAACCCGTGGCGAAGCTTGTTCCCTCGGCGCTTCGGTCAAAACGGTTTTTAAGCCGCTCCCCAAAATTCATGATCGAGCCCTCGATATTGAGAGCGGTGCCGGCCAGGCCGCCCAGGATGAGCGCCAGCGCAAAGGCTAGCAGATGCTCAGTGGTAAGGGCCATTTGAATGCCAATAACAAGTGAGGTGATTCCCGCAGCTGCGAAAATTATTTTCTGGTACTGTTCCTTTATGCCCTTGCGCAAGAAAAGACCGACGAGAGAGCCCACCACGACGGCCAGAGCGTTTATTACAGTTGCAATCATTGTTCACCTTCCGCCAAGACCCGAACGGTAAAGCCCGCGATTGACCCCGGCCGCGGAAGTATAGCATAATCGCGATTTGTAAGGGGAGTCTATGCAGCGCAATTCGATGGAAGGTTCAAAAAGCAAGGTTCGCGACAAAACCGGGCTCGGCCTTGCAGTACTAATCGCCCTTGTGCTGGCGTTAGGCTCCTGCGCGACCAAGCTGGAGCCTGTTCCGGAAAACGCGAGCTCGGCGGAAATAATCCAGCGAGCCCAGGAACGATCAGATATTTATGATTGGAGAGGAGCCCAGTATTACTACCGGACCCTCCAGGAGCGGTTCCCGGATGATCTGAATCTACAAGCTACCGCGATGTATGAACTTGCCTTTATCGAATACAAGCAGGGTCATGACGAAGCCGCCAGGGCGGGATTCGAGCAGGTGCTCGCCCTCTATAAAAGCCCCCAAGGAGCCTCGCTTCCCCAGACTTGGAAGATCCTCACCGAAAAGGTAATGGCAAAGCTACCCAGCCCGAGCACAACCACCACAAGCCTTGCCCCACAGCCCTGAGGAGGTTTTTGCCAGGACAGCTTTTCATATCGCGGATTTGGCTAAAAACCCGCCGCGATGAGCTTTTACCCTGCTACTAATCCTGGGCTGCCAGGGCATCGGCTGTTTCCACCCATTCTTCATTAAGCAATTCCGTTTCCGCTTCGATTTCAGCCAATGAGGCAATAATTTTCTTAACCCGATTCCCGTCGGAATAGACTTCAGGCCTGGCCATCTCCTGTTCCAGCGCCTTCTTGCCTTCGGCGAGGTTCTCGAGCCTGCGCAGGATTTCCTCTTCCCGTTTTTTGAGTTTGCGAATGCGCGCTTTTTGAGCTTTTTCCTCTTCCCAGGTGAGCGCAGAACTAGACTTGGCCTCGCCATCGGTTTGAGAAGGCGCCTTAGCGTTCCCCTGACTGAATCCAGCGCCGCCCGGGCTTTTTTGCATTCCAGTTAGCGCTGAGGTACCCGAAGCTTCTTCTAAAAGCGCCGCCTTTTTTTCCAGATAATACGAATAGCCGCCGTAATAAAGTCTCGGGGTGGTGCCAACCTCCAGTTCAAGAACAAGATCGGCCAACTCGTCAATGAACCCCCGGTCGTGGGAGACAAAGAGCACGGTGCCTTCGAAGGCTTTCAGCGCCTCCAAAAGGACATCTTTGGAGGTGAGGTCCAGATGGTTCGTCGGTTCGTCCAGCACCAGGAGGTTGGCGGGATGGAGGAGCATTTTCAAGAGCGCGAGCCTGGAGCGCTCTCCACCGGAGAGCACCGCGACGGATTTTTCCACGTCGTCGCCCCTGAAGAGAAAGGCTCCTAAAAGGTTCCGGAGCTTGGGCACGAGCTCGTTCGGGCAGACGGTTTCGGCTTCCTGCTCCACCGTGAGGGTACTGGACATTTTCTCCGCCGAATCCTGGGCGAAGTAGGCGGTCTCGACCCCGGATCCTGGGATGAGGGAGCCCGAAAAATCCTTGTCCGCGCCGGCAATAATGCGCATGAGGGTGGATTTGCCCGCCCCGTTCGGGCCTACAAAGGCGATTTTCCTGCCCCGCTCGATTTCCAACGACAGATTGTCGATTACCTTGAGGGACCCGTAGGATTTGCTCAAAGCCTCTATGCGCAAAGCGATTTTTCCCGAACGGGGCGCCGGCGGAAACTTAAAGTGGATGTGCTTCATTCCCTCGGGTATTTCGATGGGGATGATCTTTTCCAGCATCTTGATGCGGCTTTGCACCTGGGGAGCCTTGGACTCCTTGTAGCGGAAGCGGCGGATAAAGTCTTCTATCCTCTGAATTTCTTCCTGCTGCCGTTCCCAGGCGGCGAAAATGGCGTCCAGCTCCCTAGCCCGGCGCTCCTCGTAGGCGCTGTAGCTGCCGGGATAGCGAGAAAGTTTGCCGTTGAAAAGCTCATAGACTTCCTTAATGGTGACATCCAAGAAGTAGCGATCATGGGAGACCAGCAAGACTCCTCCCCTATAGTCGGCCAGATATGCCTCCAGCCAGCTTCGGGCTTCCAGGTCCAGGTAGTTGGTGGGCTCGTCCAGGAGCATTATGTCGGGATCTTCCAGAAGAATCTTGGCCAGCGCTAGGCGCATCTGCCAGCCGCCGGAGAGGTCCTGGGACCGTCGCTGAAAGTCCTTCGGCTTGAATCCCAGACCCTGCAGAACTTCAGAAATACGTTCCTCTCGTCTGAAGT
>JAEZSM010000180.1 GCA_023421875.1 Spirochaetota bacterium
ACCACATCAGGCGAGGAGCCAGCGTCTACGAGTTGGCGGAAATAGAGCATGCCTACGCCCCTCCCTTTTCCAGCGCCAAGGATCCGGTGAATATCGCCGGTATGGCCGCGGACAACGTGACTAAAGGCCTAAGCACGCTGGTAGCATGGAACGAGGTTGCCGCGCTAAAAGAAAAAGGAACCTATTTCCTGGACGTGCGAACCGGCGAGGAATTCCTTTTGGGCGCCATCCCCGGTGCCATCAATATACCCCTGGATGAACTACGAGCCCGCTTGACCGAGGTGCCCAAAGACCGTTTTGTCCTGGTTTATTGCGGGGTAGGTTTAAGAGGGTATCTGGCTGAACGAATACTGCGGCAAAATGGCTGGACTGCTGTGGCAAATCTTTCTGGAGGCTACAAGACCTGGGAGATAGCCACGAGTAAGCAAAGCAATACTGGTATTTATCGCAGGGGCTTAAGCGGCCTCCAGCCTTCGGGCATGGGGCTTTCGGGATCTACTCAAAGCCCGGCAATGGTCCACGCAACCTTCACGGAGGGCACGGGCATGCCTAGCGAACTGGCCGGACGCCGTGAAACCGTGGTCAAGGTGGACGCTTGCGGCCTCCAGTGCCCCGGGCCTATCATGCGGTTAAAAGCGGAAGTGGACAAACTCCCCGAGGGCAGCAGGATAATCATCAGTGCCACGGACCCGGGCTTTGCCAGAGATGTGGCCTCCTGGTGCAAGGTCACCAGCAACCTCCTCGTCTCCCTCGAAGAATCCAAGGGCATTTATACAGCTATAGTCGAAAAGACAGCAGCCCTGGCGGCCTTTGCCGCAAGGGCTGCAGGAAGCGCCACGGGCCAGCAGTTTGTGGGCGGATTGCGCTCTGGCGGCGCGCCTGGTTCCCAGGGCGCGACCATCATCGTGTTCTCCAACGACCTGGACAAGGCTTTGGCCAGTTTTGTCTTGGCCAATGGAGCAGCCGCCATAGGCAAGAAAGTGACAATGTTCTTCACTTTCTGGGGGCTTTCGGTCATAAAGCGCTCGGAAAAGGTGAACGCAGTCAAGGATTTCATGGGCAAGATGTTCGGCATGATGCTGCCCAAGCATGCAGGTAAGCTCACACTCTCCAAGATGAATTTCGCCGGCGCCGGACCCGTGATGATGAAGGCGCGCATGAAAGCCAAAAATGTGGACATGGTTGAATCAATGATGTCCCAGGCTCTGGCCGTGGGAGTGCGCCTTGTGGCCTGCCAGATGTCCATGGACATCATGGGCGTTACTAAGGAAGAACTCATGGACGGCGTGGAAATCGGCGGCGTGGCTACCTACTACGAAGCCGCTACAGAGGCTGGAGTGAACCTCTTTATCTAAGGTTTTTTATGTTCTCAATGCCTTCAAGAACGCCCTCAGGTTTTCGCTGCTCACCCCTGGGGGCATGCCGCCGCCGCAGGAAAAAATAATACCCGATCTATCGGATAGGGCGTTTTTCATGGCGAGGGTCTCGGCGTATACAGTCTCCGGCGCTCCCGCAGCCAGCACATCCCGGGGCGGCAGGTTGCCGAGAATTGCCAAGCCGGGACCCGCCGCAGCCTTAAGCTCGGTCAAGCTTAAATCGAAGCCAGGATTGAAAAGATTTACTCCCATACTGACGAGATGGGGCGCGCTCACTGCGCAGGGGGCGTCGTTGTGCAAAAAACGCAGCGTCAGGTCTTTGGTAAATAGACGCTTGAAATAGGGAAAGCCGAATTCCATGAACTCCGGCTCTCCTAGGAAGCCTATAATATCATCCAGGACCAACAATCCTTCTATGGACGGAAGGCTCTCGCGCTGCAAGTCAGCCCAATCGATCAGGAAGGTTGTGATCTTTTCCAGCAAGGCATGAGTCTTGTCTGGATCCATCATCATGGTGGTCAGGAATTCCGTGCTCCCCATCAGATAGCTTGCAATATTCAAAGGTCCTCGGCACACCGCAATGCGTGACCTATGTCCAATTTCTTCCATGGGGCTGCGAGCGAGCATAAGGCGGTTCAGCACGAAGGGCAAAAGGCCATCGGTACGTGGATTGGGCTGATGAAGCTCGTCGATGTCGTCCATAGATCGTATAACGCGATGTGCGTGCGGAAATTCATTAACTGGGAAGCTCGAACGGGCGCCAAAGGCCGAGGGTTCGGTGCACATGCCGTACTCCGACCAGAAACCGGGCAGGAACATCAGATCGGGAAAACTCTCTATCGCCTTGAGATTGGCTTTAAACCATATTTCGTCACTGGAAAAATAATCTAGGATGCGGACGCCATACCAATTGGGTAGCCAGGGACTGTCGATAATAAAAGCAGCCGGGGCTGGTTCGATCAATTCCCCTTTTACAGCCCTGAGCAAGGTGTTCCATTGAGTATCGGTCATGTCATCCTCCTTCGCACGGGACAGTCTTCAATTTCACAGCCGCCGCAGCCGTAAGCCAAGCGCCTCATTCCAGGTCCTATGCCGAAAACCCCGGATACGGATTTTTCAGGAATCATCATGGATGAAGCGTTGAGCGATATACCACAGGAATCCGTCGGTAAGAGCGAAAACAGCTCTTTTTGCGCTCCCACAGGCCACCCACAGTAGCCAGGGCTGAATCGCTCGGTACAGCCGAGGCCGTCTGCCTTGGCCCTTTCTTCCGCTTCGCGTTGCACGGCCTCGGCAGCGTTGTCTGCCGCAAGTCCGGCAATTGAATTCAGCATATAGGCTTCGACCGAAGAGCCTTTTTCTATAAGTCCTCGAATCCGCATCTCAATTTCAGCCCCAATAGTACAGGCGAAAATCGCGATGCTTTGCGCCCTAGCCAGTCTTGTGAGTAT
>JAEZSM010000216.1 GCA_023421875.1 Spirochaetota bacterium
ATCCATCCGCGACAGTCAAGGCCGGGAGAACAGCTTTCAATCCCGCGGGGGATCCTGGTCAGTCGATATTGAACATCGAACAGAGCGGCTCGGCCGAGCGCCTATGGAAAGCCTCGGTCCTGGATTCCAAGGGCCAGAGCGTCAAGTCCTGGGAATTCTCGGGAAGGCCTGAGAATATTGCCTGGAATGGTATTGGTGATTCAGGGTTTCTGGTGCCCGACGGCAACTACAGGTACTTGATCAGCTCCACCGATGAATCGGGCAATGCCTTTGCGTCCAAGGAAGTTCCCTTTGAGGTGGATACCCGTAAAAAAGAACTTCGTCTTGCGGCTGACAGTCTTGCCTTCAGTCCTAATGGAGACGGGGTCAAGGACAGCCTGGGCTTCAGTGCCGACGCCACCGACTCGTCCAGGCTGGAAGCCTGGAAAATGTGGATAGTGGCCGGTGACGTGTCGGCGAGCGGGCAACCCCCGAGGCCGGTAAAATCCTGGCAGGGCGCTGCAGTCTTGCCCAGGAGCTTCGAATGGAATGGGCAGTCCGACGTGGGCGTAGCCGTACCCGACGGCGAGTATTCGGCGCTTTTAAGCCTTTCGTATCCCAACGGAGATACGGCTGAGGCTGCTGTCGGCCCCTTCGTGGTAGACAGGATCGCCCCGAGGGCTACGGTGTCACTTTCGACAAAACTCTTCTCGCCCAACGGCGACGGGACACTGGATACCGTCAGCATAGTACAGGAAGCGGCTACGTCCGATGACAGATGGGAGGCGAGCATTCGCAGCCTGGGTGGCGATCTGCTGAGAAGCTGGGTCTGGGAAGACAGGCTCGAGACACTCGTGTGGGACGGAAGGGATTCCACCCAGGCGATCGTGGCCGATGGCACCTACTATTACGAATTGAAATCCAGCGATGCCGGTGGCAACAGCTACAGTTCCGGAAGGCTTGCCGTGGCCGTGGAGACTGAGAAAAAGGCCGTTCGGCTGGATATCGACCAGCGAGCCTTCAGCCCGAATGGAGACGGGCAGCGGGATGAACTCGGCATAGGCATCATTATCCAAGCTCCGGAGAGGGTAAAGGATTACGAACTTATCATTGTCGCCCAGGATGGACCTTCGGCCATGTCGGTTGTGCGGACCTGGAAGGGTTCGGGCGCCGCTCCCCAGCGCATTGTTTGGAAAGGCGAGAGCGATTCGGGCGTTCCTGCCCCCGACGGCAGGTACGCCGCCAGCATTCGGGTCAATTATTTCAATGGAGACCTTATAGAAGCCCCCACGCCCGGATTCCTCATGGACAGGATCGCTCCGAGGATCGACGTATCGGCTTCACTTGAGATTATCTCTCCCAATGGTGATGGCAGATCCGATACGGTGGAGATTCGGCAGAATTCCCTTAAGGGAGATGACTGGAAGGCCAGCATACGGGCGGCGGATGGAAGGCTAGTGAAGAGCTATTCCTGGAAAGACGAGGCTACCGGCTTTGTATGGGACGGAAGGGACGAGACCGGAGCCCTCGTGCGGGACGGGCTCTACCGCTACCAGGCCGAGTCGACAGACCTTGCCGGCAATACGACGCTCAGCAGAGAGTTGAGCATAGCGGTTGAGACTGAGAAGAAAACGGTCCGCCTGGATGCGGACGCACAGGCCTTCAGTCCGAACGGCGACGGTAAGCGCGATAGGCTCCTTCTGGGCCTGCGCGCCCAGTATCCCGAGCGAGTCAAGAGCTATGAGCTTACGATAGTCCAGTCCAGCGGCGGTGATTCCTCCTTGCCGGTCAAGAGCTGGAAGGGATCCTCCGACATACGCAGCCAGTATTACTGGGACGGTTTTACCGACTCAGGGATTCCCGCTCCCGACGGTTCCTACTACGCTAGGCTGACTGTGCTCTATAGCAATGACGATTTGCACCAGCAGGAGATAGGGCCTCTCTTGGTTGACAGAATTGCTCCCCAGGCAGAGCTGCGAAGCTCGGCCGCAATCTTCTCGCCTAACGGTGACGGGCGCACCGATACGGTGGAAATTATACAATATGCTTTGCCCGGCGACGTGTGGCAGGGCCAGATCACCGACTCGAGTTCCAGGATCGTCAGGTCTTGGACCTGGGAGAAGGGCTTGAGTTCAATAGTCTGGGATGGAAAGAATCAGGCTGGCAGCCTGGTTCCCGATGGCCTGTATTACTACGAATTGCGCTCGATTGATCAGGCTGAAAACAGCTTTGTCTCCTCGAAGCTGCCCATTGAAGTGGATGCGGCTGGCAAGACTGTGCGTCTCGATGTGGACCAGAAGGCCTTCAGCCCAAATGGAGACGGCGTGAAGGATTCTTTGTACATCAATATCCTGGCGCCCAAGGCCCAGACTATTTCCGAGTACGAGGTAGCGGTATTCTCCCTCGACGCAGGGGGCAACAAGCAGGCGAGCCCGGTGCGGATATGGAGGGGCTCGGCTGACCTCAAGGACCAGTACGTCTGGGACGGTAGGACCGAGTCCGGCATAATGGCGCCCGACGGTGAGTACCAGGTTACGGCAAGAATTCTCTACCGAAACGACGACCTCTTCAATCTGGCCAGTCCTAAGATCCTGGTGGACAGAGTTGCGCCAAAGGTGAGTGTTTCGGCCACGCCTATGCTCTTCTCGCCCAATGGCGACGGGAACAAGGACACGATCACGATAAGTCAGAATTCTAGCCAGGGCGACGACTGGACCGGCAGGATGCGGAACGCCGCAGGCCTTGTGGTGCGGAGCTGGAGCTGGAAGATTAAGGCGCGCAGCTTTGTCTGGGACGGAAAGGACTCTTCCGGCAGGGTTGTCGCCGACGGCATATATTCCTACGAGGTCGGCGCCAGCGATGCAGCGGGCAATGCGGCTTCCGCCAGGGTCAACGGTATACGGATCGATGCATCGACTTCCCGGGTTTATGTAACAGCCTCGGACAATGGCATGTCGCCCAATGGTGACGGTATAAGGGACGAGGTTTCCTTTACCATTGTAGTCGAACGAAGGGAGGGAATCGAATCCTGGCGCTTCTCGCTCTTGGATACCCAGGGTGTGGAGCGGAGCTTCTTCGGTAGCGCAGGCTCTGATGTACCCGCCAGACTGGTATGGGATGGCAGAGATCTGCAGGGACAGGTCGTCCAGGGCGAATACGTGGGCAAACTGGTGGTGACGTACGAAAAAGGCGACGTAGCCCAAGCCACGAGCACCCCGGTACTGGTGGACGTGGACCCGCCCGCGGTGACTATCAACGTGAGGCCCGAGTACTTCAGCCCCGATGACGATGGTGTGGACGACAGACTGAGTTTTGACATTCAGGTGGATGCAGCGGCCGGCGTGGTGGACTGGAAACTCGAAGTATTTGAGGCTGCGATCGTCGAATCGAGCAATCCCAACGCGGTGAGCTCAGAGCGGCTCTTTAAGGACTGGAGCGGAGAGGGAAAGCCTCCCGCTACGATAACCTGGGACGGCAAGTCTTCCAGGGGCGAGCTTGTGGAATCGGCCACCGATTACCGCTTCAGCTTTGCGGCCCGGGACCAGCTGGGCAACAGTACGACGGTTTCGGGAATCATCGCCGTGGATGTGCTAGTGATACGGGATGGCGACAGGCTCAAGATTAAGGTACCCTCCATTGTCTTCAGGGCCAATTACGCTGACTTTGTGGGCCTTGCGCCCGAGATTGTGGCACGCAACGAGCAGGTAGTGGCCAGGATAGCCCAAATCCTTAACAAGTTCCCGGATTATAGGGTGAGGATTGAAGGCCATGCCAACAACGTGGCAAAAATGCTGGGCTACTCCCAGGCCAGGATCCAGGCAGAGGAGACTAAGGAATTGATACCGCTCTCCACAGGAAGGGCGGAGCTCGTGCGCACCATGCTGGTGGGCAATGGCGTGGACGCAAGAAGACTGAGCGTGGAGGGCTTGGGTTCGAGTGAGCCGGTGGTGAGTTTCTTCGATGTGGAAAACCGATGGAAGAACCGGCGCGTGGAGTTCGTGCTCATAAAGAATCAATAGAAAAGTAAAGAATCAATAAAAAGCGGATATCCGGATCGTTCCGGAAACGTTAAAGGCCGCCCCGGGGTGCCCCAGGGCGGCCTTTTTATATCCCGGTTCCTGCTTACGTGCAGAAGAGGGTACGTACTCAGATAAAGCAGAATCGGAACGAACTTGGTCGCAACAAGGTTCGAGGAACTAAGTTCGCAAAATATCCTCGGCCTTTTCCGCGGCAAGCAAGAGCGCAGCAAGGTTCTGTTTCTTGAACAGATTCGCTATATCGCCCAGCAGCGCCAGATGGTCTTCTGGTTTTTCCTCTTCCGGTACGAGGATGAGGATGAGAATTTTCACCGGCTTTTCGAGCAGAGACACCCTGAAACCTTCTCGCTGTGAACCCATGCAGACGATGGGCGTTCTTATGTTTTCCAGCCTTTCATGCATGAGAATTACGCCCTGGGCAATCTCGATGGGCTGACGTTGGACCTGTTCGGTCAAAGCCAGACTGAGCCTGCTGGATAGTCTCCTATCGAAGGGAAAGGCCGAGGATACGAGTTCGAAGATGCCGTCGGTCAGGGCGCTGTGCTTCATGTTCACCCGAACGGTTCCCTGGGCTACTGCATGCTCGAGTATCTGCAGCGAACTGGAGGAGGTTGCTCTACCGGTTGAGGGTACAGCTGCAGCAGGCGACGCGTCCTTGCCCTGTATCGATGCCCGTCGCTGCAGATTCAAATACGCCGCCTGCTCTGCCCTGGCCATATAGATTATGAGCAGATTGGACTGGGGGAATTCTTCCCCGATGCGATGGGGAAGCCGCTCCACGGCTGGGTGCCAGGAGGCTTCGGAGGGCCTGGCGCTGAAAAGAACGAATAATTTCGACTGACCGGGGATTGATTCGAGCGCTTTTCCAATGTCCTTCCATGCTTCGATCTCCAAGCTTTGATATCCCAGGCTGAAATCAGCGTCGCGCAGGGCACGGGGGAGGCTGGCATTCTGGCCCTTCAGCGTGAGGATATGCAATTTGGATTGATATTTTTTTGTCAGTGCATTGAGGGCTGCCAGGGCTGTCCTGAAACCCTCGTGGGTTTCACAGAAGGGAGGAAGAATCGCCGCGATATGGGATGCTTGCAGGGGGGCCACTAACCTGGCCACGAGCACCCGCTGGTCGCAGCTATTGAGGATTTGGTCTATGACAGAGCCGAAAAATGCGTTGGCAAGTCTGGGAGGCTTGTTCCATCCAACGAGGATTGTGTCGGCTTCTTCCTCCTCGGCGCTTTGGAGGATGGCGTAGGCCGCATTCGTTTCAACCTTGAATAACGGGGTTACCGCGGTCTGTGGGTCCAGGCCTCGCATCAGTGCAGCCGCAAGCAGCGTCTCAGCTTTGCGGCGCTCTTCGTTGGTTTGTTCGGGCATGACAACCAGGGGAAGCAAGGGCGCGCCGAGACGCTGATCCTGGAGGAGTTCGCCCAGTTCCATCAGGTGGTGGGAGCTGGTGGGTTTGGAAAGGGGGATGAGGATGCGGCTGCCCGAAAATAATGCTTTACCGGGGCTCTCGAGTGTCTTGCCCTTCAGTCGGTAGGACGAGCTGCGGGCTGCCAGAGAGGTGAGGCTTGTGGAAAGGATAACCAGGATGACGGCGCCGCCGAGAAGAGGCTGGTCGAAATGCCCGCTGCCTCCGGCTACCGAGGCGGTGGCCAGGGAAAATGCGGAAAAGCAGGAGGAAAAACCGAAAAGCAGAGCCCTGTCTTCAGCCGAAAAGCGCAAGACCTTTCCGGTAAGATAGGCTGCGAGAGTCTTGGCGCCGAGCCCCAGTACCACCGAACCTGCGATGAAGATCAGGACCCTGGGCAGTGAAGGCGTCTGGGAGAAATTTGCCTGGACGCCAATAAAGACAAAGAGAAATGGAAGGAAGAACGACTCGCCCAGAAGGTTTACCCGGGCTGATATCGTTCTGGAGGAGCTAAGGGTAGAGGCCAAGAGGAGCCCTGCGTACAGGGCTCCCACATAGCTTGGGAGACCAATCAGACTCGCGAGAGCCGAGCTCGAGAAAAGCAGGAAGAGGAGGAACATTGCGTCGATGCCGCCCTGG
>JAEZSM010000218.1 GCA_023421875.1 Spirochaetota bacterium
TGGTCAATATCGATCCCCCCGACTTTGTCATCGGCCTGGACAAGATAGTCAGCGACGAGGTCGATCCCAAGGGTTCGGAAGACGTTTTGCCAGAGAATGAACAGGAAGAGACTCAGTCGGTCGAACCCAGCGACGATACCCCAGCGGAAGAAAAAACCGCCGCAGGGGAGGAAGAAAACACCGAGATAAGCAGTGCTGAGGAAAGTGCGACAGAAGAAAAAGAATCCTCCCAGGATGAACAGGAGTCTCCCAAGGACCCGGAATAGACGCAAAAGGTATATAGAAAAGGAACCACTTTCAAAAGCCTCAAAAAAGAGTTGTTTTTGC
Source organism: Spirochaetota bacterium (assembly GCA_023421875.1). Classification (GTDB taxonomy): domain Bacteria; phylum Spirochaetota; class Spirochaetia; order Treponematales; family Rectinemataceae; genus UBA2256. Next base: position 328 of record JAEZSM010000218.1, read on the forward strand.
GGCGATCTATGGAACAAAGGGCCCCTTTCTGTTTCACGTGAAACAAGGTCAGTTCCTCGAAGCTTGTTGTAAAGAAGCAACAAGCTTCGAGGAACATCATAAATGTTGCACGTGAAACATTTTTCGGCAACAGTATGGGTGCCGGTGGTGCGGTGGTAGTAAACCTACGTAGCGGAAGCTTCCCTTTTTCCTGAATCCATTTTTAGAAGGTCCTCGACAGGGAATACTCCACAAAGTCCTTCAACGCAAGGGCAGCTTCAGAGTTTAGTTCCGGGATGGTTTTAAATAAGTCGGCCAGGGCGGTTCTCGCGTTTTGAGCATAGTCGTTCTCCAGCTTTTCCATGGCTTTGTCGATTCCGTGGGAAATAATTAGGTTGCGGACGAAAGCAACCTCGGCCTGGTCGATGGACTCTTTTCCAAATACGGCATCGAAACGAAGTTTTTCTTTCGAGGAGAGGGTGGGATACAGAAGAACCATGTAGGGTGTTTTCTTGCCTTCCCGTAGATCCGAGCCGACGGGCTTGCCGAGCCGGGCTTCATCGCCGAAAAGTCCAAGATAATCGTCCTTTAGCTGAAAGAGGAGGCCGAGATTGAGGCCGATTTCCTCCAAAAGGGCTGCTGCCTCCGTTTTACCCGCCGCAAGGGCTCCGGCGAGGAGGGGGAGGCAGATCGTATAGCGAGCTGTTTTGTAGGTATAGACCTCGAGAATGTCCTGGAGCTTCGGAAAGGCTTTGTGCGCGCCGAAGCTGACGTCTCTGCTCTGTGCCAGGCAGACTGTGGTGAGTTCTTTGGAAAAGAGCCTATGCATGGCCGAACCGAAGCTGGAAACAAGATCCCAGGCAGCAAAGAAACAGATGTCGCCGGCGCAGATAGCCAAGGCTTCGCCCAGATGAGAAGGGGCTGCGGCGTCGGAATCCTTCGCTTCGCGCTCGAAGCGTTTATGCAATGTGGGCAGGCCTCGACGTAGCGAATCTTCGTCCATGATGTCGTCGTGAATCAGCAAGCCGGCCTGGAGGAGCTCCAGGGCGGCCCCGAGCTTGAGTATCGCTGCCTGTTCCTGGTCAGACGGGGGGAGTGTAGAGAATAATTCGGCGGAGAGGCAGGCGAGAACCCCCCGGAGCATCTTTCCGGCCAGGCTGTACTCTTCGATACGCGCGAAAGTATGGGTGCTGTAGCCGGAAAACGAGGGGTGGAGGGTCCCGGCCCGGGCTAGTTCGCTGCGAATGGTTTGGGAAATTTGTTCTCGTAATCGATTTGAATAATCATTGAAGCTCATATCTACTTATATCACAGCTTCTGCGACGCTGACAGCCGGCGGGCCTGTGTAAAGGCCGGCAGGTGACATGAGCCTGGGATAAAAAAAACCGCCCGGAAATCTCCGGGCGGCCTATCCATATTGCATGCCATCGCCGTAAAACCTACATACAGGCGTGGCTCCTTCCCCTACGCTACGTAGGCTTCCAGCCTTTCCATCACTTCGGGAACGGAAATCTTCCTGAGGGCGGCCTTTTCGATCTGTCTGATTCTCTCTTTGGTGAGGTGCATGCGATCGCCTATTTCCTTCAGGCTCATGGGGCGTCTTCCGTTAATGCCGAAGCGATATTCGATAACTTGTCGTTCCTTGAGGTTCAGCATTTCCAGGACCTTGTTGAGGTCGTCCTTAAGGCTGAGCTCGGAGGCATAGTTTTCGGGGCTCTGATAGAGGTCGTTTTCGATGAAATCACCCACGACGCTGGCGTTTTTCTCGTCGTAGACGGGGCTGTCGAGGGAAACGAGGTCTCTGGATACGGCGACAATCTCCGCCACATGGTCGGGGTCCATGTTGAGGTAGGTGGCGACGTCCCGGATTTCCTGGTCTTCCGAGAGGCCCTCAAAATTCTTACGGGCCTTTTCGATCTGGACAAGCTCGTTGGCGCGGTTCAAGGGGAGGCGGATCATGCGGCTTTTCTCGCAGACAGCCTTGAGTATGGCTTGGCGTATCCACCAGACAGCGTACGATATGAAGTGAAAACCCTTGTTTACGTCGTAGCGCTCGATGGCGTTCATGAGGCCTATATTGCCTTCGGATATGAGATCCGAGAGGGGGAGGCCCTGGTTCTGGTATTTCTTGGCGACGTTGACAACAAAGCGAAGGTTGGATTTTACCAGCATTTCCCTGGCGAACTTCTCGCCCTGGGCAGCCCTGGTGGCGTAATCATTCTCCTGTTCCCTTGTCAGAAGGGGAATCTTGTTTATTTCTTTGAGGTAGATAGAGAGAATGTTTTCATCCGAAGCGTCGTTGCCGGTGAACATATAGGAATTCTTTTTGCTCATCTGTTCTCTCCTTGGCTATAATAATGCACGCCGCATGCCAAAAAGAGATTTATCGCGATAAAATAGTATAATAGTTTATATTTATATATAATATAACATTTTATTAAATTTTTTTCCTGCGTGTAATCCAGCGCTGTTATGCATGATGGAAGCCAGGAACGCGCTCAGTGTTTCATTATCACATGGTTGTAAAAAAACAGCCGCATATTGTGTGGAATTGAAACAATTCAAGCCCTATCACAGCTCCCTGAGGTGTTTCACTCGGCCGCAGCACTGACCGTAGGGAAGGCCAGAGCCGCAGGGGCAGCGATCGGCAGCGCTTTTTGCCCCCGCTTCCTGGCGCGAGGTTCCAAAGGAGGCTTTTACGATTACCCGGTGGGAATTCGAAAGGCCGAAGCTGGGGTAGTGGATCTTGATCTTTCTAAATATGTCGAGCTTTTCGCAGGCGTCCATGCCGAAGAGGTGGCCTGAAGCGTCCAGCTGCTTCCAGGAATCTAAAATGAGGCGAAGCACGGTGTCTTTTTCCTGGAAGGAATCGAACCGGCTTTTTGTTTTTCTGGTAAGATAATAGGCGATTTGGAGATTGGTGAAGGCATAGAAATCGTCCAATTCTGGACTGGCTTGCCGGGGCATGCCGTATTCGTTGACGCTGCGCAGGTAGAGTCGGCGGGCGTATCCTCTACGCCGGAGCTTCTGGGCTGATGCCAGGCTTTTAATGGCCAGGGGGCGCTCGTCCAGGCGCAGCAGGGCTACGGAGAGCCAGTAGAGGGCCTGGGAGAGCTCGTCGGAACAGGAGGGGGGTATCGCGTCCACTGCCTGCCGCAAGCTGGCGATGGCCTTATCGGGCCTGTGGGTCGAAAGTTCCCGCATTCCGCGGCGGAGAAAAAAAGCTGCTGTCGGTTTTTCTTGTCTTTCCATAGTGTTCCGTCGAGTAGAATATACGGATTCGCTTATGGAATGGGCAAGTCTGGGACTTATGGAAGGTCAAGAACGGCGCGCCACCAGGAGGACCATAGAGCGGGGCGCCATGGCGTAGGTTTTTGCCACCGGGGGGTTTTGCCAGGCACGCTCGACGGGCAGGACGCCCCGAACAGGTTGGGCGCCGGTGTCGAGAATGCAGTGCCAGGCCAGGGATCGGGGATGCCTGGGCACTGTAAAGACAATGCCGTGGGCGGCGGCGTTGAACATGAGGTAGAAATCGTCGTCGTCCTGTTCGCCGGTTTCCTGGGCGGAGCCGTCGATCATGGCGGCTAATGTGTGGTTGAGGGAGCTCCAATCGGGAGCCTGGCCCCGCTCGTCGAACCAGGTTATGTCCGGGACTTCGTTGCTGTCCCTGTCTTCTCCGGTGAAGAATTCCGGCCTTCTGAAGGCCGGATGGGCTTTTCTGAACGCGACGAGGCTCGCGAAAAAGTCCAGCAGCTGGGCGTTGCGACCGGCGTCTTTCCAGTCGTACCAGCTTATTTCGTTGTCCTGGCAGTAGGCGTTGTTGTTGCCGTTCTGGCTGCGTCGTATTTCGTCGCCCCCTAACACCATGGGCGTGCCGATGGATAAAAGGAGGGTGGCCAGGAAGTTTCGCAGCTGCCTGAGGCGCTTGGCTTCGATGTGGGGATCCTCGCTGGGGCCTTCGACGCCGAAGTTCTGGGACCAGTTTTCCTGGGTGCCGTCTCGGTTATCCTCGCCGTTCTCCTCGTTGTGCTTGCGCGAATAGCTGACGAGGTCGTTGAGGGTGAAGCCGTCGTGGGCGGTTACGAAGTTGATGGAATGGAAGGGTTTTCTGCCGTCCCGCAGGTAAAGATCGCTGGAGCCGGTGATGCGGGTGGCAAGGTGAAGGGCTCCGGCTTTTTCGCCCCGCCAGAAGCGGCGTACGTCGTCCCTGTACTTGTCGTTCCACTCCGCCCAACGGCCGCCGGGAAAGGAGCCCACCTGATATGCCCCACCGGCGTCCCAGGCTTCGGCGATGATCTTTGTGTCCCGTAAAAGCGGATCTTCGGCGATGGACTCGATGACCGGGGGGTTCTCCAGAAGTTTGCCGGAGGCATCCCTGCCCAGGATGGAGC
>JAEZSM010000222.1 GCA_023421875.1 Spirochaetota bacterium
CATGGATACGTATTCTCAGGCTCAACGCCCAATATGCGGCCTTTTTCGACATCATTTCCGGCGCCCATGATTTCAGGCTGGGATTATCGGACGATGAATCCAGCGTTGGGATAAAAGCAGAATCCGAGAAGACTTTGATCGTCAACCTGAACAGGCCAACAGCCTATTTTACCCGCCTGCTCTGCCATCATTCTTTTTCTCCCATTCATCCTTCAATGCTGGCAGAAGACCCAGGGACCTGGGCTGATCGCATCCCTTACCCTGTCAACGGGCCGTACCGCTTCGTCTCCTTCGAGGGCGGGCGTCTTTCGCTGGAGAAAAATCCTCATTATTGGGACAAGGACTCCGTATCCATAGACAAGTTGGCCATGCTCTTTACCGATGACGACGAAGCGGCCACGAGGATGTTCAACAGCGAAGAAGCCCACTGGCTGGCCGGTCCCGGCGATTACGATGGTCTTTTCGTTCAAAACGCCATCCAGGCGAACCCGATATTCTCCACCCACTACTGGTACTTCAACTGCCGGCAGGAGCCCTGGAACAAAGAATCGGTGCGCCGTGCCCTAGCCTTGCTCTTGCCCTGGAAGGAAGTCCGGGACAGCTCGGTGTATATGGTGCCCGCCCAAACGCTGGTTCTTCCCCTCCCTGGCTACAGCGAAGCCAAGGGCATAGCGGCGAGAGACCGGGAAGAAGCGCTGAGGCTGCTCGAAGCAGCCGGCTACCCCGAAGGCAAGGGCTTGCCCGAGCTCAAACTATACTTCGCCGAATCCCGGGACAACCGCCGGTTGGTGGAATTGTTCCAGACTGCCTGGCAAGCGCTTGCCGGATTCAAGGTAAGCCTTGTCCCCCTGGCCCCGTCCAGGTATTACCAGTTTACCCAAAGCCCCGAAGGAGCCGGCAACATCGGCATGGCGCACACTACCTGGATAGGCGACTTTGCCGATCCGGAGGCATTTTTACAGATGTGGACTCCCGGATCCAGTCTCAACGAGGCCGGCTACGATGACCCGGCCTTCATGGACTTGCTCACCCAGTCCTACGAAAAAGACGGAGAAAAACGAATGAGCCTGCTGGCTGAGGCCGAAAGTCTCTTACTGGGCAAGGCTGTCGTCCTTCCTGTCTATCACGGCTTCGCTTCGTCGATCATCGACCTGGACTATATCGAAGGCTGGTACCAAAATGCTCTGGACATACATCCCTACAAGGACCTACGCTTCGGCTCCCCCAGCATAGGGCCTAACGTCGCCAAAGCCGCCGGCCCGGCGCACTGAAAGCGGTAGGCAGCGCTATGGACTTGGGCGACAGTGGGGATTTGCTGCGGAACCTGGGGTTCCCTCTTTTAAACGTGCACTCTTCATACGCCCACCACGACTTTGTCACGCCGGGCCGGCGGCTCTTGGTCATAGGCCCCATGGGTTCCGGCAAGACCGAATTCTCAGCCCGCATCTGGCGGGATTCCATGGTTGCACTCCGTAAAAAAGGCCTGGCCGTCACCCTCACCACCAGCGGCGCCGTGGACAGGCGCAAGGTATTTGTCGTGCGCGCCAGCCTGGACAAGGAACGCTTTCCCGACTATCCCGAGGATGCCCTGGCCTATCGGGGCGGCTATGAGCGCTGTGGAGACCGGATAGGCTCCATTAAAGATTCTTTTCAGCTTGAAACCCTCATGGCGGACAACCCCGACGTAGGCACATGGATCATCGACGAGGCGGCCTTCTTCGACGAACGTATCGCCTATCTCATGGCCGACGAATCCAGGCGCAGGGGAGTCAGCTTTATCTGCCCCAGCCTCGTACTCAACTTCCGCAGGGAAATCTTCAACCAGACCGCCAGGCTCCTGCTGGAAAACGCCACCGACGTCTTTCCTCTCACCGCCTATTGCGAGCACGAGGACTGCCTTAAGGATTCGCTCTATACCTACCGTTATTATTCCGTTGACGGAAAAGAATGCCCGGCCTTCTACTTCGACCCTCTTATAATCATCGGGGGCGACAGGGCCAAGTCCGACGGCAGGGAGCCCAACTATTGCACCCGCTGCGACGAGCACCACTACCTGCCCGGCAAGGAATATAGCTTTTTTACCCTCAAGCCTTTGGGCGAAATGGCCGCCCGGGGCAATATTGCGCCGCTACTTGCCGAGTTGAATGCCGTTGCCGGCAATATACAGGAATCCAGGCTCTACGCATCCCTTCACTCACGCTACGTCGAATGCGAAGACCCTTGCCCAGTGCAAATGAACGCGCTGCTCGTACCCTGCATCGCCGAGCGCGCCCTGGTCTACCTCTATGCCGAGCAGAATCTGCTCTCCGCGGAACAGCTGCGTTATCTGATCAGGGAGCTCGCCCTGGACAAAGAGTATCTTTCTCGGCGTTTATCTGATAACAGAAGGCCTGTAGATATATGAACAATTAAAGCAGCAAAGTCGCATAACGTTTAACAAAAACTTGATTTGGAATTTTTTTTAATTTACTCGAGCAACGCCAAAGCGGCATCGAAAAAAGTCCTAGCGGCTTCGATGCTTTCGAACATAGCCCTGAAATTATTGCCGCCACCGCCGCCCCTTCCCCCATGCTCACCCAAGAGTACCTTGAGGCGTTGTATCAGGCCGGCCGATCTTGCCTGGGGCACCATGATACAGACGGTTTTATCGGGCGACGAAAAGGCTATGGTCGAATAGCCGCCGTTGGCGCCCGCCTTGACCGTCTCAAAGGCTGCTTCGGCGCTTTTATCGTCAAACATAAAAGACAACGGCCTGGAATTGCCGCTGCCACTTGCGAGGGCGCGCAACGCCACTTCGAGGCGGGCGTTCTCGCGCATGAGCGTTGCGCGATCTGTTTCAAGGATGGCGTTGCGCGCCTTCAGCGCATCTACCTTTGCAAAAGCATCTTCCGGTGACGTGCCCAGACTCGCTGCTATAGCCACAAGCGAATCTTTCCGCCTGCGCAGCAGCTCGGCAGCCCTGGCTCCCGCCACAAAATACAACCTTGTGTTGCCCTTGTATTTTTCCGCCTGAAGAATGCTCACGATGCGCAGATCCTTCGCCGAGGCGACATGGGTGCCGCAGCAGGCAACCCAGTCGTACTCCTTTATTTCGATTATCCGGATCTCCTCTTCGCCCTTGGGAAGGCTTTTTCTGAAAGGAAAAGTTTTTGGATCCTCGGGGGGGCAGACATGGAGAACATAGGCCTGTTCCCGGAGAATAAAAGACTCGGCTTCCTCCTCCAGAGCCCGGAGCATATCCTGATCCATGGTTGGCGCGGTAACGTCGATAGTGCTGTATGAAAGCCCCAGATGAAAGCTTAAGGTGTGGATGCCGTACTTCCGTTCGAGGATCGCCGATAAAAGATGCTGCGCCGAGTGCTGTTGGCTGTGGTCGATCCTTCTGGTTTTATCCACACGCATCGACACCAGCTCGCCAGTACCGAAATCGGGCTTGTCATCCAGCCAGTGAAAAATCTCCCCGTTCTTTTCGGTAACCGAGCGCAGCGGAATATCGCCTATACTGCCCAGGTCGCAGGGTTGTCCTCCCCCTTCGGGATAGAACAGACTCTCATCCAGTACCACGATAAAGCTGCCCTTCTCTTCCCGGATATCCAGCACTTTCGCCTGACCTTCGAAGCGGCTCGGTTCTAAGTAATAGCGTTTTAGAGTCTCAGGCATCGGGCGCAACCTGCTCCGGCTCCGGCGCGGGAGCCAGTTCCCTCCCCGTCTCGTATTCCACTTCTTCCTCTTCGAATTCCTCCGGTGTGGGGATAGCAAGGGACGCATCCCCTCCCTGGTGCCGCTGGAGTCGCAAGGCGATGGCCTTGGTAACTCCCGATTCCTCCATGGTGACGCCTAAAAGGGTGTCCGCTCCGCTCACCGTCTTCTTGTTGTGGGTGATTACAATGAACTGGCTGCTCCGGGAGAATTCCCGCAGCAGATTGACGAAGCGGTTTACATTGGCCTCGTCCAGTGCCGCATCAATCTCGTCGAGGAAGCAGAATGGCGAAGGTTTGACCATGTAGGTGGCAAAGAGCAGCGCAATGGCCGTGAGAGTCTTTTCTCCTCCCGAGAGCAGCGATATGGCTTCCAGTTTTTTTCCCGGCGGCTGGGCCAGTATCTCGATGCCCGATTCGAGTACATGATCCGCATCCGAAAGTCTGAGCTCAGCCCTTCCGCCGCCGAATAGCCTACGGAACATATTGTGAAAGTTCTTCTTAATCTTATTGTAGGTTTCCAGGAAGAGTTCGGCGCTCTCGTTGCGAATCTCTTCGGTAATCTGCTTGAGATCGTCCCTGGCCTTTACCAGGTCCGCCATCTGCTCCGAGAGAAAATCGTAGCGCTCCTTCACTTCTTTATATTCTTCCGGAGCCATAAGGTTTACTGAGCCTAAGTCTTTAAGCTTCGACTTCATGGCCGACAAGCGTTCACGCAGCTCGGTCACAGGACCGCGGAGCTCGAACATCCTTTCTTCATACTCGCTCAAGTCCCGGGAATAGAGCTCGGAAAAGTTTTCTTTTATATTCTTTATCTCTGTTTCGTTCTGGGCGATAGAAAGGTGAATAGTCTCCAATTCGGACTGGACAGCCTGGATCCTGTCGGCCAGCCTGCCTGCATCCTTCCGGCGCTCTCCAAGCTCTTCGTTTTTACCCGCTATGGCCTTTTCCAGCCTATCCATCTCGGCTGCCAGAGCCTTGCCCTTGGATTCGATCTCCGCCAACTCTGCATCGATCTCGGCCATCTCTTCCCGCAACTCATCCATGCGCCTGGATTCGGCAAAGACCTCAGACTCATGGTCTCTCAGGGTAGCTTCCTGCCCGGCTATCTCCCGGCGAAACACAGCCAGGGCTTCTTCCGCCCCTGCCATTTGGGTCTGCACCCGTGTCTTGGCGAGCCTGGCGTCCTCCAGGGTCTTTCTCCAGCCTTCAATCTTGATCGACAGCGCCTTGTTCTCCTCGCCCAAGGAATCGATGGAAGCCCTCAGCGTCTCGATTACCTGCAGCTTGGCGCTTATGTCGGCGTCGATGGAACGCTTGCGGGTGATGATCCCTTCCGGGGAGAGAAATTCATCCAGAAATGAGGGAGTAGCGTCTCTGTATCGGTTAAATTTACCGCCCAGGTCCGAAAGGCCGGCCGAAGCCTGCTTCAGTTCCTCCGCAGCCCTGCCCAGGGTTATGGCTATTTCCTGCGGCGCCTTGCCCGAGAAGGAAATAGAGCGGGTGATGTCTTCCAGAAGGCTTGCCTTGGAGTCCAGCCTGGCCTTGGTCCGCTCAAGCATGCTCCTGATCTCGACTTCCAAACTCTGGCGTTCCGCCGAGGAATATCCGGTCTCTTTAAGCCTCGCATCCAGCTCCTGCACGATAGCCTCGGTGAGGGAATCCAGGGCGAGCCTTGCCTCGGTTATCTCCTGATCCACCTGCTTTATCGACGCCGTGCAGCGGGCCGCCTCCTGGTCGTTGCCCCTGAGGGTGAGTCCGGCGGCCTTTATGGATGACTCGAATTCATCGATATGGCGTTCGGTTTCCTTGAGCCGTTGACGATACTCCGAGAGCTCGGCTTCCTTGTCCGCCTCCTCTTCCCGCAGGGCCTCGATCTTTTCCTGAATGCTTCTGGCCCTGAGCTCCAATTGCTCAAGCTTGGACTTGAGTTCCCGCAGCCTGTCGGCCAGAAGGCTCCGGTGTTTTTCGGCACCGTTTTTCTCCACCGCCAGGCCATAGAGAGTTTTCTGCTTTTCCACCAGCTGGGCTTCCATCTCGTTGACCAGATCGATGCTCTCTGTCATGGAAGCGGCCAAGGTCTCAGATTCGGCCCTCAGGTTCTCCCGTTCGGCTTTTTTCTTATCAAACTCCGCGTCGTGCCGATCCTTTTCCCGGATAAACTGCCTAAGGCGAAGCAGATAGACATCCCGCTCGAGTTCAAAAATTCCATCTTTGAGTTCACGGTACGCTATGGTCTTGTCGGCCTGACGTTTGAGGCTGTCGTGGGAATGCTTGACCTCGGCCAGGACAGCCTCGATCTGCCTCATGTTCTCTTCGGTGCGCGAAAGCTTGGTTTCGGCTTCTCGAACCCTTACCTTGTGCTTGGTGATCCCCGCAGCCTCTTCGAAAAGATAGCGCCGGTCTTCGGGCTTGGAGGAGAGAATCTGGTCGATCTTGCCCTGTTCCATTACCGAATAGGCAGACTTGCCGATACCCGTGTCCCAGAAGAGTTCCCGCACTTCCTTGAGCTTGGCCAGACGCCCATTGATGTAGTATTCGCTTTCGCCCGAGCGGTAGAGCCGGCGCTTGATCGCCACCTCAGGCACATCCAGGGGCAGAGTTCCGGTCTCGTTGGATATGGTGATTGTTACCTCGGCCACCGAGAGGGCCTTGCGGGTCTCGGTGCCGTTAAAAATGATGCCCTCCATGGTTTCGGCCCTGAGGCTCTTGGCCGACTGCTCCCCCACAACCCATTTTATGGCGTCTACGACGTTGGATTTTCCGCAGCCGTTGGGTCCCAAAAGGGCGGAAATGCCATCGGAAAATTCGATGGTGGTTCTGTCGGCAAAGGACTTAAAACCGAATATATCCAGGCTCTTTAAAAACAAGGCTTGTTCCTTATACGGGGTATGCAGGGGCGCACCCTAGTAGCCG
>JAEZSM010000224.1 GCA_023421875.1 Spirochaetota bacterium
CACAGGCTACCCCCTGGCCTACGTGGCGGCCAAGCTCGCCCTGGGCGCTTCACTGGCCGAGATTCCCAACAAGATCACCGTCGCCACCAAATCCTGCTTCGAGCCTGCCCTGGACTACTGCGTGGTAAAAATTCCCCGCTGGGACCTTAGCAAATTCAAGGAAGTGGACACCCGTCTGGGCAGCGAGATGAAATCGGTGGGCGAGGTGATGTCCATCGGCAGGAGCTTCGAGGAAGCCCTGCAGAAAGCTATCCGCATGACGGGCATGGGCGCCCGGGGCCTTTCGGACGAGGCCAGGCTCCTAGGAACGGACTTTGGGTCCCTCAAGACAGCCCTTCGCCAGCCCACGGACCGCAGGCTCTTCGCCGTCTACAGAGCCTTTGCCGAAGGCTGGAGCGTAGAAGCCGTGCACAGGGCTACAAAGATCGATCCCTGGTTCTTGAGCCGCATCGCCGCGGTGCGGAGGACAGAAGAAGAACTGACCGCCGCGGGCAAAGCCAAGAAACCCCGGGGACAAGCCTACGTCGAGTTGATCCGCTCTGCCAAGCGAATGGGTTTTTCCGACGAAGGCCTCGCCTCGATCCTGGGCCAGAAGGAACAGGAAATCAGGGCTTTCAGGGAGGCAAAGGGCATTCTGCCCTCGGTCAAGCAAATCGACACCCTGGCGGCGGAGTTCCCCGCAGAGACCAACTACCTCTATCTCACCTACGCAGGGAACAAGGACGACGTGAGCCCCTCGGGCAGCGGGGTGATGGTGCCCGGGTCTGGCCCTTACCGGATCGGCTCCAGCGTCGAGTTCGACTGGTGCTGTGTCAATGCCATACAGACCGCGCGTAAGTTAGGCAGGCGCACTATCATGGTCAACTGCAACCCCGAGACCGTGAGCACCGACTACGATGTCTGCGACAGGCTCTACTTCGAGGAACTCAGCCTGGAGCGGGTGCTGGATATCTACGAGTTCGAACGCCCCGAGGGTGTGATTCTCTCAATGGGTGGGCAGATTCCCAATAATCTTGCCATGAAGCTCTACGATGCGGGGGCTGTGGTTCTGGGCACTTCAGCATCCAACATAGACAGGGCCGAGGACAGAAATAAATTCTCCGCCCTCCTGGATGAGCTGGGCGTGGATCAGCCCGAGTGGAGAGACCTTACCACCGCGGACGAGGCTGCCCAGTTCGCGAAGTCTGTGGGCTATCCTGTCTTAGTCAGGCCCAGCTACGTGCTCTCCGGCGCGGCCATGAACGTGGCCTGGGATGAGCTCAGGCTCAGGAAGTTCCTCGGCCTGGCCACCGAACTCTCCCCCGAGCACCCTGTGGTGGTCTCCAAATTCATCGAGAACTCCAAGGAGATCGAGATCGATGCCGTGGCTTCCAGGGGCAGGATTCTCTTCCATGCCATCACCGAGCACATCGAGAACGCCGGGGTCCACTCGGGCGACGCCACGGTGGTCCTGCCCGCCCAGCGCTTATACATAGAGACGATCCGCCAGATCAGGCGGATAACCGAGAAGATCGCCGTCGAGCTGGAGATCACCGGCCCCTTCAACATGCAGTTCATAGCCCAACGCAACAAGATCAAGGTTATTGAGTGCAACTTGAGAGCCTCCAGGAGTTTTCCTTTCTGTTCGAAGGTTTCCAGGGTGAATATGATTGACCTGGCCACCCGGGCAATCCTGAACGCCGAGCTTCCCACGACGAGTTCCTCGGCCCTTGACCTGCCCTGGGTGGGCGTCAAGGCGGCCCAGTTCTCTTTCTCCCGCCTCCACGGGGCAGACCCCATTCTGGGAGTGGAAATGGCCTCCACAGGCGAGGTGGGCTGCATCGGTACCGACCTGGACGATGCCTTCATGAAAGCCATGCTCTCGGTGGGCTACCAGGTTCCCAAAAAAAATGTCCTTTTGTCCACAGGTCCTCTCCAGGATAAAATCGAGTTCCTGGACAGCGCGAAAAAGCTGGCCGCCATGGGCTACGAACTCTTCGCTTCCGGCGGCACCGCTCGGTTCCTGGCCTCCAACGGCCTTGCCTGCACTCGCCTGGCCTGGCCTTTAGAAAAGGCCGAGCCCAACATCGCCACAATGCTCAAGGCCCGAAAGTTCGACCTGGTGATCAACATCCCCAAGAACAACGAAGAAAAGGAACTGAAAAACGATTACCTGATACGCAGGGCGGCGGTGGATTTCAATATTCCCCTCTTTACCAATATTAAGGTGGCAAAGCAATTTATCGACGCTCTGGAGAGCCACAGGGCCAAGGGCTTTGAGATAAAAGCCTGGGAGGAGTATCGCTAAAGGCTTTTTATTGGAGTATAGTGGAGCTCCATACTCCAATGAAGGCGCGCAACTCTTCGTATACTGCGACGGTTATCTCGTACCTATCCTCAGAAAAGCGTTATGCAGCCATAGGGTTGTTGACCATGATCGCCATCGCCGGCGGCAGGGTCGTGCAGCCTCTCATCTTGAGGGCAATTATAGACCGAGCCGTCCCCGCTGGCGATGTGCGACTACTGCTCCGTTATGCCGGTGTCTACCTTCTTCTGGTGCTTTCCTCAGGATTTTTAGGCTACTTCGGGTCGATTCAAATGGCGAAGCTCGGTCTTTCGGTGGTGACAAAGATCAAGCAGGATCTTTTTTCCCGTTTCGTACGTCTTCCCGTAGCATACTTTGACGCCCATCCTGTGGGCGAGCTCATGGCCAGGACGGAAAACGATACAGAAAAAATCAGGGATCTTTTTTCTTCACTGGGACTTACCCTGATCGTTAGCCTCCTCATGATGGGCGGCATGTTTATCGTAACCAGCCTCATAGCCCCGGCATTATCGCTGGCGATGCTGGCGGCGGCTGGGTTCTTTTTATCGATACTTCTGCTCTTCTACAAACGGATCATAGGTCTCTATGAATCCTCCCGCTCCATCTATGCCTCCATTGTCGCAAAGTTGACCGAATTCGTTCAGGGAATGGAAATTCTAAAAACCTTTAACCGCACAAGCTGGGCCGAAGGGAGCCTGGATGAGACAGGAAGGAAAAAACGGGATCGGGACATCGGAATCGCCTTGAGGGAATTTTCGGCTACTTCGGCGCTGGAGGCTGTGGCCGGGCCATTTTTTATTGTCGTATTGATCCTGCTTTACGGAAAAAAGGTAGCCCTCGGCTCCATGAGTCTTGGAACACTTTTGCTTTTTATAGAATACGGTGCCTCGCTTATGCGACCTGTCTTGGAGATCGCAGAAAGCCTTAGAAGGATACAGCAGGCTAAGGCTTCCCTGAAACGAATTTCCACGATAATGGCCCTACAGCCCGAAGCGAATGCCTGGGGCGGTAAGAGCGCTGTCTTACATAAAGAAATCCGTTTCGACTCGGTGTGGTTTTCGTATCGAGGAGAGGATTGGATTCTCAAGGATATTTCTTTTAGCCTTCCGAAGGGCAGCATTACGGCGATCGTAGGCTCATCCGGTTCCGGCAAGTCTACGGCCATAAGCCTGCTCTGCGGCTTTGCCAAGCCTCAAAAAGGGTGCTTGAGCCTGGATGGTCAGAGCTTGGGCGATCTGGACCTGGAATCCTGGCGCCGTAAGATCGGCCTGGTTCTCCAGGATGTCTATCTTTTTCCTGGAAGCGTCCTGGACAACATCCGTGTCTATAACGACGATGTCAGCATTGAGCGCGTGCAAAAAGCCCTGGACCAGGTTCAGGCTTCGGCCTTTGTGTCTTCTTTGCCTGAGGGTATCATGACGAATCTCTGGGAGCGGGGAGGGAATCTTTCGGCGGGGGAGAAACAACTTTTAGCCTTTGCCCGTGCCCTTTGCGCAAATCCCGAGCTGGTCATCCTGGACGAAGCAACCTCCTCGGTGGATATGGCGACGGAGGAAAAAATCCGCGCCAGCATGGCCAGACTTCTGGTGGGAAGGACAGCGGTCATCGTCGCCCACAGGCTTTCCTCGGTGATCCATGCTGACCAAATACTCTTTTTCTCCCAGGGCAGGATAGCCGCCCGGGGGACGCATAGCCAGCTCTACAAGGATTTTCCAGAGTATAGGGAGTTGGTGGACAGGCAATTCATCACCAGAGGTATCCAATGAAGCTGAGTACTCACCTTGCCTGGGTATGGGGCGTCTGGCGGCAGAAAAAGGGACTGATTCTTCTCTTGCTCCTTTTAAGCCTTCTTTCGAGTCTGGTGGCGGTAAGCCTTCCGCTTTTGACAAAGTCCCTCCTCGACCTGCTCGAGAGCGCTGTCACCACAGCTGAAAAAGAAGGGCTCGAGACAGCGCTGGCCAAGGCCGCCCTGTATTTTTCCGTTTTAGGCATCGCGGCTTTCATTGCGGGCTTCTTCCCCGGAGTCAGGGGAGCCATAAATAATGTCTTTGATTACATTATCAGAAAGCGCTATTTTTCCTCGGTGACGGAAAAGGATTATCGCTTTTTTTCCGCCTTCAGCTCTCCGGACATCGTGACCCGGCTGAGTTCTGATATCAATGATTTTCCCAAGCTAGCCTGGTTTCTCTGCTCAGGCATATTCAGGGCCGTGGAATCGGGATCGAAGATTCTCTTCTGCGCCGTCGCCATGGTGCTTCTGGATTGGAGGCTGGCACTCTTCTCATTTCTCTCTCTTCCCCTGATGCTCGTCATTTTTTCGAGGGTTCAGTCCAGCATTTACGATACGGTAAAGAAAAACGAGGAGGCGATCTCCTCGGTCAACGAACAGTTGGAACTGAGCTTTTCAGGGGTGCGTATCCTCAAGTCCTTCGCCTCAGAGGGCAAGTACGACCGTTTTTTCGCCGATATCCTCAAGCGGCGCTACGAAACCGAGATGGGTGTTGCCAAGCTCGATACCTTTCTCAACATGTTCTACCAAAACATAAATTACGCGGCCCAGATCGCCCTTATATTCGCCGGCGGCCTCATGGTGGTCCGAGGCAGGACGGGCATTGGCACCTTTTACGCTTTCTACAATTACCTGAACCTCCTCATCTATCCCATGCTGGATATCCCCCAGCTTTTTATTTTCGGAAAGCGGGCTTTCGTAAACATCGACCGTCTGAAAGCGATGGAAGATTTTCCGGCCGGTGATGCTCGAGCCCCAGGGATGAGGCCCCAGGGCCCTGTCGCGGCTGAAAAGGCCATTTCCGGATTCGACAGGCTTTCGATTGTCGATAGTTCGTTCCGGTATCCGGGCAGGGAGAAACCTGCGCTGGATAGTGTATCCCTGGAGATCCGCCAGGGCGAGAAGCTCCTGGTCGTGGGG
>JAEZSM010000236.1 GCA_023421875.1 Spirochaetota bacterium
GGATTGTTGAATACACCTATCTTAAGAGAGCCAGGGAGCCTGGCCTCATCAGCGCCATAGACCGCCCCGATAATACCCAGCACCAGGGCTGCTAAAACCCAATACTTTTTCAAATTTTCCTCAACAACTTTTAGTATTCCTAACTAGTATAATGGAATCGTAAAAAAATGCAAAGAGGTTTGGGCTAGCATGGCTACATGTGGAGCTTTGCCCTCCTCAGGGCCTTTGATTACATTAAAGAGGAGAAAGATAAAAAGTCTAAGGAGTGTGTATCGATGAGTGAAATTTCCAAGGCCAATAGAAAACTCTTGCCCGCAGCGCTTGCGTCCCTTGTGGCCTTTGCTGGCGTGGTGGTGGTCAACGGGCTTGCCAATGCCCTAGCCCTCAATGGGGCCAACACCGGGGTGCTGTCGGATGAAATCCCCAATCTCTTCGTGCCCGCAGGCCTGACCTTCTCGATCTGGGGCCTGATCTATCTTCTCCTTGCAGGGCATATCATCACCCTCATTGGGGAATCGCGGCGTGGAGAGAAATCGGCTTGGACAGGCAGAGATACGGTTCTTTTCCTCATCAACATGGCTGCGAATGCCGCATGGATCTTCGCCTGGCATTGGCGCATGGTAGGACTGGCCATGGTGATTATGCTGGTAATTCTGGCTACCCTCATAGCCCTGGAACAGGCTAATCAGAAAAAGCTGGATTCGGGCGGAGCCCTCTATCCGGCGGCACCAGGGGCTCAAGAAAAGGGACAGGCTGCGCGGCGATTATTCCTCACGGTCCCCCTGCGGGTATATCTGGGCTGGATTTCGGTGGCCACCATCGCCAACGCTACCGCGGTGCTGGTAAAGGCAGGCTGGGGAGGTTTTGGGCTGGATCCACGTTTCTGGACGGTGCTGGTTATCATAGCCGGACTTGTGGTAGCCCTTGGTTTTTCGGTGTGGAAACGGCAGGTGGCGGCTCCCCTGGTGGTGGTGTGGGCCTATGCGGGCATCGTGATCAAGCGCCTGCAGACCGACGCCCAGTATTCCGCCGTAGTGTGGATCGCGGCCCTGGTGGCGGCAGCCTTGATTCTTTTCTCCTTCTTGCCCGGTCGAGTCGCCTGCCCCTTCAGAAAAAAATAGTTTGACAAAATCATGATTGTGGTAAATACTGAGTAACGCTGGTTAACCAGTTTGGTTAACCAGTTTGGCGAAAAGGATGGTGAGCTGTACGGGAATGACTGTGAGCGTAAAAAATGAAGCGGAACTTCGGGTATTCAAGTACCTGAGGGACGAAATGGTCTACGGCAGGCTCAAGGCCGGGGCTAAGCTTCCTTCGGAGCGCTCTCTCGTGGATGTGCTGGGTATAAGTCGGGGTTATGTGCGCAAGGCTCTGGCCAAGCTGGAGCATTACGGGCTTATAAAGACCCTGCCCAAGAGCGGCACTATTGTCGCCGACCTGGGTCCAAAGGCCATAACCGGGCTGATTGCCGCTATCGGCAATCTCGACGACGCCTTCGATCCGAGCAGCCTTTTTGAGATACGCAATTTGCTGGAGGTTTTTGCCGCGGGGCAGGCTGCCCGCAAATGTGACAAAGAAGGAGCCGCGGAAATACTGAAATGGCATGGGGAGTTCAAGGCTAAGGCTGACAACGGAGAGCGGGCATTGGAAGAGGATCATCTATTCCACCTGGCCATTGCCAAGGCCAGCGGAAACCCGGTCTGCATTTCTTTGGTGAGTTTTATCACCCCCCAGATCATTTCGCTGAACGCTGATTTTGCCGAAAGCGATCCGAACCGTTTTGCCCATACCTTTGAGGAGCACGCGGCGATCGTTAAGGGAATTCTGGGCACTGATCCTGCCGCAGCAGAGCAGGCCATGCGCTATCACATGCAGCAGGCCTGGAAACGCCGGTTGCCCGGCACAGCGCTGGGCGCTTCGGCTTCGCCGGAGCAAGAGGCGATGTCCGGCGCGATATCAGGGGACACTGTGTTCAGGGCTTTAAACATAGGCTTTTTTGTCCAAGAAAATGGACTTGCATAGGTTTTTTTAGGTTTTATTTTCCAAGGAGGTTCGAATGATGAAAAGAGTCATGATGGCGGCACTGGCGATGGCAATGGTCTTCGCCTTTACAGTCTCCGCCGCTGACAAGGTAACCGTTACGCACTGGTACTGGGCCGATAACCCCAAGTACTCCGAAACGATGCAGCAGATGGCCGCTGACTTCAACGCCACAAACGGCAAGGGCATCACGGTTGTCGCCCAGGAGTATCCCTGGGACGGCGGCGCCTATTCGGAAACCCTCTTCAGGGCCGTGATGGGCGGCGGCGGGCCGGACACCTCGTCCTTCAAGCTCACCTCGACCCCGCTGTTCTCCGCCAATAACCTGCTGGTCAACCTGGACAGCTATCTCAACGCGTGGAAGGATAAGAACCTCATAGAGCCCAGCCTCTACGACACCATGCGCCAGGCTTCGGGCACCAAGAGCGTGTACGTCATGCCCTGGAACACCCAGGTCCTGTACGTTTACTACAGACCTTCCCTCATGAAGAAGGCCGGTATAGGCGTGCCGACAAACTATGCCGAATTCCTGGAAGCTGCCAAGAAGCTTACCATGGATACCAACGGCGACGGAAAAATCGATGTGTACGGCTTTGGCATGCGCGGCGCCAAGGGCGGCCAGGAGCCCTGGGGTTCATTTATCTGGGCCAGGGGCGGCAACTTCGACAAGATGGACAGCCCCCAGGCTATCCAGGGCATGCAGGACTATGTCGATCTCTTCAAGAACGGCTATGCTCCCCCCACCGCCCCGATGGACGGTTTCCAGGAGATCATCGCCAACTTCAAGTCCGGAAGGACCGCCATGACGGTTCATCATATTGGCTCTTCCACGGGCATGATCGAGACTTTTGGCGACGATGTAGGCGCATTCCCCTTCCCCGGCGGAGTTGGCAAATGGACCTCCATGGGCGACACCAACAACGTCATGCTCAAGTCGGCCAAGAATAAAGACGCTGCCTTCGAGTGGCTGTCCTATCTGGCCACCGGCAAGGGGCAGGAAACCTGGTGCACCGTCACCGGCAACGTTCCTGTGTCCAAGAACGTGAAGGAACTGCCCTTCTTCCAGAACAGCAGATTCATGAAGGTATCCATCGAAGGAGCTCCCTGGGCCGGCATTCTGCCTATCCTGGACACCACCACCGAATGGATCAACAATATTTGGCCCAACACCGTGTCCGCAGCCCTTTTGGGCAAGATCTCGGCCGCGGAGGCTATGAAGCAGCTCCAGGCTGGACTCTGGGATTAATCTAGTCATCTGGCTATACTGAAAAACAGGTAAAGCACCGGCCCCGGGCATATCGCGGGGCCGGTTTTCCCTTAATTCCCGTTTTTCATGCGGAGGATGTATTGATCAAGCGAAACAGCTCCATATGGCCCTATCTTCTGGTAGCCCCCGCCCTCATCGTGGTGCTCACCGTGGTATTCATTCCGGTGATAAACGCGATTCTCATGAGCTTTCAGAACTACGACCTGCGGCGGCCCAGCAGAATAGGATTCAACGATTTTAAGAATTACGTTGATGTACTCAAAGATCCCCTGTTTTGGGGCGCCCTTTGGAAAACCATAGTCTGGGTAGTGGCCGGCGTGGGGCTGCAGTTTGTCTTCGGTTTTATTCTCGCCCTTCTTTTGAATAAAAAGTTCCCCGGCAGAGGGATCGTCCGATCCATAAGCCTTATACCCTGGGTAACCCCGGGCGTTCTCATCGGCCTCATGTGGCGCTGGATTTTCGACGGCAACTACGGCGTACTCAACGATCTGCTGCTAAAGCTGGGGCTTATCCAAGAGGCCTTGCCCTTCCTTGCCCAGCCTTCCACCGCTTTCCCGGCGGTAATCCTGACCATTGTGTGGCAGGGCATTCCTTTTTTCGCACTCATGCTCCTGGCGGGGCTTCAGGGCATTCCCGACGAGCTTTACAACGCCGCGGACGTGGACGGGGCCAACGGTGTGCAGAAGTTCTTTCTTATCACCGTTCCATCGCTTAAAAGCGTCATCTACGTAACTACCCTGCTACGAATAATCTGGGTCGCCAACTCGGTGGACGTCATCTTCAACCTTACCGAGGGCGGACCGGCCTATGCCACCCAGACCTTGAGCGTCTACATATTCAACAAAGGCAACTCCTTGAACTTAGGGTATGCCGCTACCCTTTCCATCATGCTCACCCTGGTGCTCGCCACCGTGGCGGTGCGCTATCTCAAGACGATGTTCCAGAACCAGGAGGGCAAGGCATGAAAAAGCGCGGACCCGAACTGGTTAAAAGCCTGCTTTCCTATATTCTTCTGGCTGCTCTTATCGTATTTCTTCTTTTCCCCTTTTATTGGACCTTTGTCACGTCCATAAAATCCAGTGCCGAACTCTACGGCCAAACCGTGACCTACTGGCCTAAGATGCCCACCTTCGAGTCGTATAGAAGGCTTTTTAGCGAATACAACTTTTTAAAGCCCATGGGCAACAGCCTCTTGGTGGCGGCGCTCACTACAATCATATCGGTGACCGTGTCAGTCCTGGCCGCCTACAGTTTTTCCCGCTACCGCTTCAAGGGGCGGAAATTCCTGATGTCCATGTTCCTCACGAACAACATGTTTCCTACCGTCCTTCTCCTCATACCCCTCTACGCGATTATGAGGAAAATCGGCATTCTCTATACACCCGCATCCCTGGTGCTCTCCTACACCACCTTCACCATTCCTTTTTCCATCTGGCTTTTAAGCGGATTTCTGGACGACCTTCCCCTCTCCCTGGAGGAGGCGGCCATGGTGGATGGCGCCAACAGGGCCCAGGCGTTTTTAAGGATAATCCTGCCCATACTGATGCCCGGCATGGTGGCCACCGGAGCCTATATATTCATGAATTCCTGGAACGAGTATACCTTCGCGGTCATGTTCACCAACGAAGCGAATAGAACCATTCCTGTCGCCCTCAAGAACCTCATCGGCCAATTAGGCGTCGAATGGGGTATGCTCACGGCGGGGGGAATAATCACCATAATTCCCGTTTGTATCATGTTCTTCTTTGCCCAAAAGCGTCTGATATCGGGCCTTACCGCAGGAGCGGTAAAAGGCTAGAGGCCGGAGAACCGCGTCACCGTCGCTTAGACTGGGCCCGGCCGATAGGCTTGGATTCCGGGCAGGCATCTGGCCGCGGATAAACGGCTTTCGTGTTCTATAAAGGAGTTTCGAGAATGAGCGACACGACTCTGGACGGC
>JAEZSM010000007.1 GCA_023421875.1 Spirochaetota bacterium
CCGCAGCCCCCAGCCCTCCCTCGGAAATATCATGGCAGGCTTCGACAAGACCTGCTTTAAGGGCTTTATGAAAAACCCTGTAGACAACCGGCGCCGTAGCGGAAAACTTTGGGGCCGCCCGCCCTGGTCTGTGCTCCAGAATATCCATGAGGACCGAAGCCTCGTAGAGCGGTGAAAATTCTCCCACTAGATAGAGCAACGAGTCCTCGTGCTTAAGGTCGCTGCCCCGGACTGCTGCGAGTTCGGGCACGATTCCCATGGCAGAGATGAGGAGGGAAGGAGGTACTGCAATTTTCTCACCGTCGGATCCCTCGAACTCGTTGTTGAATGAGTCTTTTCCGCTGACAAAGGGTGTCCTGTGCGCCACCGCCGCATCCTTACAGGCCTTTGCCGCCCTGAGGAGGGTCCACAAATTTTCAGGCTTGAGAGGATCTCCCCAGCAGAAATTATCCATCACCGCAATGCGGTCTGGATCCGCTCCCACAGCAACCGCATTGCGCACAGCTTCGTCCAGTGCGGATGCGGCGGCATTATAGGAATCAGCCTCGCCGTAGCGCGGATTAAAGCCGTTGGATATGGCCACGCCGCGCTTCAAGCCTGTTTCCAGGGGAACCGCCACCGCCGCATCGGAAGGGCCGGCCTGATCCGGTCCAGCAAAGGGTCCAAGCAAGGTGGCGCCCTGAACCTCATGGTCGTAGCGTCGGATCGCCCAGTCCTTCGAGCTGAGGGCATGGTGTCCCATGATCATGGGAAAAAGCTCGGCGAGGCCGGGAGTGCCCGACCCAGGTAAAAGCCGCAGCCTGCCCTCGCCTGCAGCATAGGCAGGAGGGGCCGCCCTCATGCGGCGCCGGGGCATTCCCTTGTGCAGGAAGCCGCAGTCCAGATCGAGAATCGTTTTGCCGCCGAACCGTACCACTAGGTGTCCCGATCCGGTGAAGAATCCCAGGTCGCAGTATTCCACATCGTTGGCCTCGCAGAGCTCGGCCAAGACTGAGAGCTTCTCAGGAGAAACGGCCAAGACCATCCGCTCCTGGGCTTCCGAGAGCCAGATCTCCCAGGGAGCCAGGCCTGGATACTTCAGCCGCACCTCGGAAAGCTCCACATCGGCGCCCAGTTCCGAGGCCATCTCGCCCACCGCCGACGAGAGGCCTCCGGCCCCGCAATCGGTAATGCCCGTATAGAGCCCGGCATCCCGGGCTGCCAGAATAAGCTCCGAGAGTTTTTTCTCCACCAGGGGTGCGCCGATCTGCACCGAGGCGCCGGCGGTTTCGAGGGTGCTTCCGTCCATGGTCATGGAGGAGAAGGTCGCTCCCCTGATGCCATCCCGTCCCGTCCTGCCTCCCAGAACGAGTATTCTGTCCCCCACTCTCGGATCGGAAAAGAAAGCACCCCGGGGCGCTATGCCGGCGCAGCCACAGTAGACCAGGGGATTGGCAGCGTATTTTTCGTGATAGTGTATGCTCCCGTTCAGCGTGGGGATTCCCATTTTGTTCCCGTAATCCTGTACCCCCGCCACGACACCGCTCCGGATCTGCTCAACCGAGAGCGCCGAGCCTCCCGCTCCCCGACCGGGTATGCCGAAGCAGAGCACGTCGGTGACGGCGAAAGGCCTGGCCGACACTGCCATGACATCCCGTATGACGCCGCCTACCCCGGTATTGGCTCCGCCGAAGGGCTCTATGGCAGAGGGATGGTTGTGGGTTTCCACCTTGAACGAGAGGTCGAAATCCTTGTCGAATTCGATGATGCCCGCGTTGTCCTTGAAGGCGGAAATCACCCAAGGGGCGCCGATTTCGTCCGTCGCTGCCTTGATGTAGGTCTTTAGGATGTTGTCGACCCGGGAAGGAAGGTCCCCGGCCTCGGCCTTTTCCACATCGATTATGGCCTTGAAGGTTTTATGATAGCAGTGCTCGCTCCAGGTTTGGGCGATCATTTCGAATTCCACGTCCGAGCATGCCCTGCCCCGAGCGGCGAAGTAATCGCGGATCGCCGCGAGTTCCTGTGGATCCAGGGCAGCCCTTCGCTGGCGGTTGAGCTCGGCGAGCTCGGCTTCGCTCATTGTGTTGACAGGAATCCATTCTTCGGGTGGAACCTCGGCACTACTGCCGGGGAAGGCCGGTTCTACAGTGCCTAAAGCCCAGCGCTGCACGACAGGATTAGCCAAAAGCCTGGCGGCGAGCCTGTCCAGGGCTGCGGCTTCGATAGAAAAACCTGCTTCGCCGTCGATTTCATACCTGATCCCCGTGGAAGCCGCTTCGATGCCCTGGATGCCCAGTTCCTTGCCGGAACGCAGAATCTCATCGGCTACCGGATCGGTCACCCCGGGATGGTAGGTCACTTCTACCACAGAGCCTTTTCCCTTCGGGCTTTCGGGCAGGGTGTGAAGTTCGAACGTTTGGGTGACTGGATCAGATAAAAGAAAACGCCCGAGGAAACCCAGTTCCTCGGGCGCTATATTCCCGCGCACAAAGTAAATCTCGGAGCGCACTACGGCCTTGATTCCTTTGAATCCCAGCCGCTGCGCCTCGCGCACAATCAGCGCCGAGGATTTGGCCCCCGGCTTTAATTCCCGGATCGTAAAGCGATGGACAGGAAATTGATGTTCCATACAAATGCCTATCATAGGCAAAAAATCTAGTCAAGGAGTCAGGCTTTCAAAATTCGGGTTCTTCAAGCCTCCTGCTCGCAGCCTGAGCCTGTGGTTATTGGGCGAGCTTATTTTTCAAGTGCTGGGAAAACTCCGCCGCCCTTCTGGGAGCGTCTCCGAGATAGCCCTCGATCTCCATGAGCCGGTCGATCTTTTCAGCCGAAAGCAGCCGCGTGAAAAAGGAATCGCCGGCGATGCGCTGACGTAGCGGATTTTCGTCCGTACCGCGCAGGATTTCCCAGGCTGCGAGGGCATGCTCCCTCAGTCTTTCGTGGGTTTGCTGCCTGTCCGCGCCCGCCTTGGCCATGGCCATCATAACCCTTTCGGTGCAGGCGAAGGGAGCGTAGCGGCGGAAGGTTCGAGCTGCCGCATCCTGGTCCAGGCGGAAGCCGCTGACTATCTTCTGCGCCGTCTTTATGAGCTCATCAGCCGCCAGGAAGGATTCGGGGAGGCTGCTCCTTCGGTTGGCCGAATCATCCAGGGTTCGCTCCAGAAGAGAGAGCGCGGCATTGCCCCAGGCCACCTGGGGGTAGACCGCCAGGAGCCTGGCCAGGGAATCGATTTTTTCGGCGTCTATGGGATTGCGTTTGAAGGGCATGGCCGAGGAACCTACCTGCTTGCTGCCGAAAGGCTCGGCCAGTTCCCCGATAGGAGGAGACTGGAGGATTCTGAAGTCGAAGGCCATTTTATGGAGGGCCGCGGCCAGACTGGCCAGGGCCGCCAGCACCTGGTATTCCTGGAGCCGGGGGCTTGTCTGGGTGGATACGGGGAAAAACTCGATTTCCAGCTCCTTTTCAAGCGCCTGTTCGAATTCCGGCAGCCTTTCCAGGCCTAAAAGCTCCCCATAGGAGGCCGAACTGCCTACTGCTCCCTTGAAACCCTTGCCCCTGATCCTCTTCTCGACATTCACGATATCGTCGTAGGCCATGAGCAGGTCTTGGGCCCAGACCGAACAGCGGTAGCCGAAGCTTGAGGGTTCGGCGGGCTGAAGATGGGTAAAGGCCATGACAGGAAAATCGGCGTAGGTTTCGATCTTTTCTGCCAGGCTGAGCAGAAGGCGCTTGAGCCCCTCGCGTACGAGACCCAGGGATTCGCGGATCCGCAGCGCATCGGCGTTGTCCTCGATATCCATGGAAGTCGCTCCCAGATGGATGATTCCGCCGGCGCTGGGGCACTGCTCGGCGAAGGCCTTTATCTCTGCCATGAGGTCGTGGCGTATCTCCGCTTCTATCTCGTGGGAGCGCTCGATGTTCACTTTCCCTGCATTGGATCTTAGTTCCGCAAGCTGTTCGGGGCTCACCAGGCCGTAGTCAGCCTGCACCGTGGCTAGGCTCAGCCAGAGCCTTCTCCAGAGCTCGCGCTTGTGCGTTTCGCTCCAGAGATGTCGCATGCGTTCGCTGCCGTAGCGCCATGAAAAAGGAGAAAGGTAGGCGGAGTAGTCTTTCATCTCTCGACTATAGCAGAAGGGACAGAGACTGAAAATACTGAAGACTTCAGGCGATGCTACTGAGGGCTTGAAGCGGAACGGGCTCCCCGGAGCGTCTGTCTGGTGCGAAGGCGGTCCGCGACCGCGGCGCAGGCCGCCTTCGCACCAGACAAGGAGGGAGCATGAATTCACTGAATAGCATTCTCGTTGAGGGCAACTTGGTCAGGGACCCTGACTCTAAAGTCCTGCCCAGCGGAAACCAGGTTTGCGACTTCACCCTGGCTTCAAACCGCTTTTATAAAAACGGCGATTCGGGCATGGAAAAGGAGGTGTCGTATTTCGACGTGGAGGCCTGGTCGCGGCTTGGAGCCAGCTGCGCCCAGTACCTTAAAAAGGGCCGGGGCGTCAGGGTAGTGGGCAGACTGAAACAGGATCGCTGGGTCGATCCCGAGGGCAAGCAGAAGGCCAAGGTCAAGATCGTCGCCGAGCACGTAGAGTTCAAGGCCCAGAAGCAGGGCATAAAAAAAGACGAGGAAGATACGGTTCAGGAGGAGGCCGAGGAGACCTCTGCGGTGAGCGTTTTCTGATTCGGCTCGTAGGCTTGCATGGCGCGCATGGCTTCCTGGATGGCTTGGCGGAGAAGCTCGAGGAATTTTTCCTTGGTCTCGGGGTTTCTCATGCGCGCCGAGGGTCCGGATATGCTCACAGCTCCGGCAAAGTCGGAGCCGGGAAGGCGCAGGGGCATGGCATAGCAGGTTAAACCCACCTCGTACTCGTCGCGGTCCGCGCCGTAGCCCTGCTCCCGCGCCCTTCTGGCTTCCCGAATAACGTCTTCGGGTTCCACCAGGCTGTGCTCGCTGTACCGGTGGAGGGGCGCGTTGCCCAGTATCGCCCGCACATGGTCTTCGGGCAACTGAGAAAGAATCGCTTTGCCCACACCGGTGCAGTGCAGCGGCAGCCGGTCTCCCGGCACGGAGCGCATGCGGAGGCTCCTGTTGGCCTCGGCGCGGTCCAGGTAGATGGCTGAATCACCCGCCAGGCAGGCAAGATTCGAAGATTCTCCCGATTCTCTGGCAAGGCGCTCGATTAAAGGGCGGACCTTTTCCACCACCAAGGCGCGCACAGGCACCTTGCTGCCCAGTTCGAACAAGGAGAGGCCGAGGGACCAGCCGCTGGGTCTTTTTTCCACTACGCCCCTGGATTCCAGGACCGCCAGGTACCGAAGGGCGGTAGCCTTGTTCATGCCCGTCTCTTTGGACAAGCGGGCGAGGCTTACTTCGTCTTCAACCTTCGCGAGATAGAACAATATGTCCAGCGCTTTGCCAGCCGATTCACTCATGCGTACCTTCTCTGTAGGGTCAGGGTAGTTCTTTCGACCTGTTTAATGTCGTTTTCTGTGTAAAAAGAACTGAGCCATATAAAAAACTCTTACCTATTACTTAAAAAATAAAACTGCGTTTTATTTTCTGATTTAGCGTATACTGAGGCGAAACCTGAGTCAAGTAATATTTCAGCCGGTAAAACAGCAGGCCTAAGAACGCCTCTCGTGGCCGCCTTTTCCGGTCCTCCCCCTGAAAGCACCGCCGGAATTTCGTCTGGAGTCAGGCCTGCCGTCGCGTTCCTGGTTTTTCCTAGGACCACTTCCGGACCCCCTATCGGGGCTGGCGCTCCGCCACGGAGCTTTCCGCTTCTCCGCGTTTTCGGCCTTCGGCGAGGGGGCCTGCTTTTCCTCGTCGCTATAGAAACCGTCCTTCCAGTTGAACCGAGAACTGTCGTCCAGCGGAAGGGCATTCGCCGCTGCCTTAGCTATGTCCCTGAACATTCCTTTAGAGGGATTGGCGCAGGAAAGGTCGAGGATAAACTTGTCGAAGCCTTCTTTTTTAAGGAAGGGGACCCTGTCGATAATCGAGAAAGGCTTGTCGGGGCTCAGAATCGTGTAGTCTCTTCGCCCGCTGAGCTTATAGGAGCTTCCGTCTCGGTCCATAAAACTCGTTGGGCCGTACTTGGCTTCCAGGTCGCCTCGGATCTTGAAAAGATGTGGATAGGAAAAGGTTATTGGCATGAGCGCCCTGGACGGCAGTTCCTGGGCAAGCCGCATCAGATTCTGCTTGGAAATTTCCTGGGGCGGAATGAGGTATTTTACGCCCTGGTCAAAGAGAAATGCCGCAGACCAGAGATTGAAGGCGTAGAGCCAGGGTCCGGCGATCAGCTCTACGTCCCTGCCCCGCAGCAGGGAAAAGTGAGCGAGGTTGTTGACCACAAGGGTCTTTATCCCCCTTCCTATCCAATAATCCAGCTCTGGTTCCAGCCAGGCGGCGTCGGCCTCGGGATAATAAGGGTCCAGCCAGAGCACAAGCCGGTCTCGCTTATAGGGGATTGTATCCTCGTTCTTGCGGAGAGCCTCGGCGTTTAGTTTATCAAAAAGGATCATGGCTTTTTTGGGCGCCGCCGCTAGAACGGCATGGAGGTCCGCCACCTTCCCTACCAGGGCATAATACCCGGGCGGCAAAGAGGCTGTCCCTTTCGGGGAATGGGCGCTCAACTGAGGCCGGGGCGCGCTGTCCCTGGAAGGGAAGGAGCGGTAGCGGTCCAGACTGTGAGGAAGGATGCTCTTATAGCGCCGCGCCATGGAGGCAGTCTGGATAAGGTAGACATCGTCGTTCTGCCGCCAATCGCCCTCAATCTTGAGCAACATGCCGTTGATCTGGCTCTGGATGCCACGCACCTTGGCAGTGATTCTCCCCGAATCGTCGGAGCGGTGGATCCGGATGGAATCGCCCTCCGCCAGCCCGTCAAAGCTGTTCATCAGAGCCCAGCGTTCGTCATCGATTGTCCTGGCGTCCTTGATCCTGCCCAGGTGTATGCCCGTGCCGCCGGCCTGCTCCGGGTGGATATAGTCGGGATTCCCGCCCTCCATGAAGAAACTGGTCTTTCTGCGTGCGAAATCGGCCTGGAGCATAGCCCTAGACTTGGCCAGGGCCCGTTCCTGGTCCTGGGCGCAGTTGTCGATGAGCTGGCGATAGGCGGCCACTACGGTGCCGACGTACTCGGCTGACTTCATCCTGCCTTCGATCTTGAAAGAATCGACGCCGATCTCCATGAGCCGGGGAACATAGTCGATGAGCTGCAGATCGTCGGGAGAAAAATAGTAGCCCTTGCCAAGCTCGCTGTCGTAAAGCCTGCGGCAAGCCTGGGTGCAAGCGCCCCGGTTGGCGCTCTTGCCGCCTAAGTAGGAGGAAAAAAGACAGAGACCCGAGGCGGACACGCAGAGCGCCCCATGCACAAAAACCTCGAGTTCCATGCTGCTGTTCTGCCTGATGGTCTGGATTTCCTCCAGGCTTAGCTCCCTGGCCAGGACCACGCGCTTGAAGCCTTGCCGCGAAAGGAAGTGACAGCCCTTTGAGGAAGAAAGATTCATCTGGGTGGATGCGTGCAAGGCAAGGTTCGGAAAGTTTTCCCGGGCCATCTTGATAATGCCCAGGTCCTGGACGATGACACCGTCGGCCTTGAGACGGTCAAGGTACTGGAGAAGCTGGTAGACCCTGTCGGTTTCCCGCTCCTCGAAAACTGTGTTAACCGTGACGTATATGCGTCTTCCCCGGTCGTGGGCTGCCTGGAGTGCGGCTTCGAACTGGTTGAAGGCGAAATTGGCGCTCCGCATACGAGCGTTAAATGATCGCAGGCCCAGATAGACCGCATCGGCACCTTCGCTTATGGCGGCGTCCAAGGCCTCGGGTGAGCCCGCCGGAGCGAGCAGTTCAGGTATTTTCACACCATTCTTATAGGCTGAATGCTTCTGGCTGATCAACCCGTCCCCGGGCTGAGTGTTCCTGCTCGAAGTTTCGTTGGGATAAGGCCTTAGAAATGCGTAGGTGGCAAATTTCCGTTACGGGCCCTTCCGAAGCAGGCTCTTTTCTGTTCCACGCCTTCGTTCCGGCGAACATTTTCACAGCCTCCCAAACGGGGTATCCGGCGGGCTTCGTGACACTAGGGCCGAATTTCGGTATAGTATTCCTTGCGACAATCCCTGCTTTTCGGAGAAACCCATGGATCTTCACAAGACCAGAAACATAGGCATCATGGCCCATATCGATGCCGGCAAGACGACCACCACCGAGAGAATCCTCTTCTATTCGGGGAAGACCTATAAAATAGGCGAGGTGGACGACGGCGAGGCCACCATGGACTGGATGGACCAGGAGCAGGAACGGGGAATAACCATCCAGAGCGCCGCGACGACCACGTTTTGGCACGAATACCAGATCAACATCATCGATACGCCGGGACATGTGGATTTTACCGCCGAGGTCGAGCGCTCCCTGCGCGTGCTGGACGGAGCCGTTGCGGTGTTCTGCGCCGTCGGGGGCGTTGAGCCCCAGTCGGAAACAGTCTGGCACCAGGCGGACCGCTATAAGGTGCCCCGCATCGCCTATGTCAATAAAATGGACAGACTGGGAGCCAACTTCGACGCCGTTCTCGGCGATATGAAGACCAAACTGGGCGCTTCTCCACTGCCGATCGCCGTGCCGATCGGCGCCGAGGGAGGGTTCGAGGGAGCGATCGATCTGATCGGAATGCAGGAGCTCCGCTGGAGCGACGACGGCATGACAATCGCCGAATCGCCCATATCCCCCGAACGGCTCGAGGATGCCCGCGCCCGGCGAGAAGCCCTCATCGACAGCCTCTCGGCCCACTCGGACGCTATAACCGAGCTCTACCTGGAGGGGGAAGAAATATCGGCTCAGCTGATAAAGCAGGAGCTGCGGAAGGCCTGCATAGGCCGGCATCTGGTGCCAGTGCTCTGCGGCGCATCCAGACGCAATATCGGCATCCAGCCCCTGATCAACGCCATAGTGGACTACCTTCCGGCTCCCGACGAAGTCGAGCCAGCCAAGGCCTTCCATCTCAAAAAGGAAGAAGAGCTTGAAGTTCCCTGTAAAACCTCAGGGTATCCGCTGGGACTGGTTTTCAAGGTCCAGTGGGATCGGGAAGCCGGGCCTCTTTGCTATGTGCGCATGTATTCCGGAGCTATTCATAATTCCAGCGTCGTCTACAATGTTTCCAAGAAAAAAAGGGAGCGCATCACCAGACTTTTGCGGATGCACGCCAACAAGAGCGAGCCCCTCGACTCCGCCGAGGCTGGCGATATCGCCGTGCTCGTGGGGCTCAAAAACGCCCAAACCGGCGACACGATCGGCACCGAGGGCTGGCCGGTCGTACTGGAGCGCATGCACTTTCCCGAACCCGTCATCTCCGTGTCCATCGAGCCCAAAACACTTTCGGACCGAGAAAAACTCAAGGAAACCCTGGAAATCCTCTCCAAGGAAGATCCCACCTTCGCTACCAAGGACAACGAGGAGACAGGGCAGCTCATCATCTCGGGCATGGGAGAGCTCCATATCGACGTGCTCGTCACCAGAATGATCAGAGATTTCAAGGTGCAGGCCAAGGTGGGAAATCCACAGGTCACCTACAGGGAATCCATTACCAAAGAAACGCAACACCGGGAAGAATTCTCCAAGGTGCTGGCGGGCAAGGAGAACAAGGCCGCCCTTACGCTCCTGGCCTCGCCTCTGCCCCGGGGGAGCGGCAACAGCTATAAGAAACTCGTGCGGGCTCCCCATATCCCCGATGAGATCTTCGAAGCCGTGGAGCGGGGCATTACCTCTGCCTTCGCATCGGGGATCCAGTTCGGCTACCCTGCGGTGGATATCGGCATCAGCCTGGTGGGTATCGAATACGACGAACTCACCGCAAGCCCCTTCGCCTTCGAGGCCTGTGCCAACATGGCCTACGACGAAGCCTGCAGGGCAGCGGGTCCTGTTCTGCTCGAGCCCATCATGAAGGTCGATATACTTACTCCCAAGGATTTCGTGGGCGAGGTGATGAGTCTGGTTTCCCAGCGGGGGGGATTGATTCACGGATCGGATTCTAAAGCCTTGACCGAGGTTGTCCACGCCGAGGCGCCACTTTCTACAATGTTCGGGTTTACCACGAGCCTGAGATCGGTAAGCCAGGGCAGGGCTGTCTTCTCCATGGAATTCAGCCACTTTCAGCCCAAGCTGCGCTAGACAGCTCTTAAAAATATCAGGATGCGCTAGGATTTATCAGAAGCAGGACAGGACATAGGCGCCCAGGAGGGTTTCGAGCTTGTACAGCTCGTCCCGGTCTTGGATCTCTTCGTTGGAGCGCATCTGCTTTTCCAGCTCGCCGACAAACCAGAAAAAGAGCCCAAATTTGGGATCGATGCGGAAGGCGTACTCAAGAAAATCCGGTGCCCTGCCGGCCGATCCGAAGAGGAGAGAGGGGATTGCCCTGGCGATACTGACGAAGCGGCGGAAAGCTGAACCCATCTTCTGAGCCCTATAATCTTCCACGAACACCTTCAGGTCTTCGAAGAGTATTTGCTTCGGTTTCTCCTCCGACTCGTTCACCCAGGTCTTGTGGACCAGGAGTTCTACGTTCTCGCGAAATACCCGGAGCAGATGGAAGGTCCTTATGAGCCTCTGATCGTCGCTACAGTGCACATAGAAGGCAAACTCGCCGGGATTGCCGAGGACGTCGGCCAGGCGGATCGCGTAGGATTCCCGCAGGGCGCCCTGCTCGCGGACGAGAGCCTGAAAAAGCTCAAGCGTCCTTTTTTCGGTGTCGGTCAGGTAGGCATCCAACACAGATGGTTCGGCATAATCCATGGCTGTACGATGTCGAAACCTACCCTTTTGGTCAAGGGGGGTAGATAGCCGCTTCTTTTTGCCTGGGATTTCCGCAATTCCAGGGCTGGGAAAAACGGGCCAGGCTCGTGTAGATCAGAAACAGGAATTTTCTTGCAGTCCCACGAAAAAAACTCTTGCACCGCCATGGGCGATGCCTGATAATTCTCCCCATGAGCAACGATATCATTATCAGCCGCGACCTGAACGTAGGCATTGGATTCATACCCTCCGAGCATCTCAAGCCAGGGGAGGACGAGCACCGTGTCCGGAACGAACAATTCCTGGCCGCGGGCAAGGATCCGACCAAGTACCGCAGGCTCGAGCCCTTCGAGTTGGAAACACTGGTCAGACAAAACAATTCCTGCAGCGACTGGTCGCAATTCTACGTAAGCGACCCCTTCATACCAGAACTCATAAGCAACTCAACCTTCGCCGGCATGGTGCGCATCGGCAAGATGGAGCGGGTTTCCCTGGAACATCACGACCTCCATGTCTTCGCAGGCATCGCCAACTCCCAGATTATCGCCTGCGACATAGGAGACAACTGCGCCATCAACAACTGCACCTACATCGCCCACTACATCATTGGGGACAACTGCATCCTCATAGACAACGCGGAAATCCACGTGTCCAACCATGCTAAGTTCGGCAACGGCTTCGTGACCGAGGGAGAGCCCGAGGATGTGCGTATCACCATAGAGGTGATGAACGAAGCCGGAGGCCGCTGGATCTACCCCTTCGACGGGATGAACTGCGGGGACGCCTATATCTGGGCGAGATTCAGGGACCGAAAGGAGCTGATCCGGCAGTTCTGCAGGATGAGCGATGCCCTCTTCGATCCCCGGCGCGGCCGTTACGGAATGATCGGCGCAGGCTCCATTGTCAAATCCAACGGCATCATAAAGGATGTCATGATAGGTCAGAGCGCCTACATAAAGGGCGCCAACAAGCTAAAAAACCTCACCATAAAGTCAAAAGAGGAAGCCCGAACCCAAATAGGCGAAGGCGTAGAGCTGGTGAACGGCATCATCGGCTACGGCTGCAAAATTTTTTACGGCTGCAAGGCGGTTCGCTTTGTCATGCTGGACAACTCGGCGCTCAAGTACGGCGCCAGGCTTATCCATTCGGTTCTGGGCGAGAACTCCACTGTCTCCTGCTGCGAAATACTCAACAATCTCATTTTTCCCGCCCACGAACAGCACCATAACACCAGCTTTCTCATCGCCAGCCTCATACGTGGCCAGTCCAACATGGCCGCCGGGGCGACCATAGGCTCCAACCACAATTCCCGGGCGCCCGACGGGGAGATCGAAGCCGGCAGGGGTTTCTGGCCAGGGCTTTGCACCTCGGTAAAGCATTCATCCCGCTTTGCCTCCTTCTGCCTTCTGGCCAAGGGGGACTATCGCTTCGAGCTGAACATTCCCCTGCCCTTCTGCCTGGTGGACAACGACTTCAAGGACGACAGGCTCCTGCTCTCCCCGGCCTACTGGTGGACCGGCAATCAGTACGCCCTCATGAGGAACGAGGCGAAATTCAAGTCCAGGGACAAGCGCTGGGATAAAAGCCTGTATTTCGAATACTCACCCTTCGCCCCCGACACGGCCCAAGAAATCATGAGTGCCCTGGGCTTGCTGGAGGAATGGGCGGGCAAAGCCCTGGAAGCCTATAGGTCCGCGGACCCCCAGGGGGCCGAGAGATTCAAGACGGCGGCGGGGCTTTCGGGCAGGGCGGCAGGTAAGGCAGTGCTGCAAGACCGCCAGGATCCCCTTCCCTTTGAGGTCCTGGCCCTGGAGGTGGAACACTCCACCAGGGATTGCCTCATCAGAAAACCCTGTAGGGCATACAAGGCCTACAGGGATATGCTGCTCTGGTTCGCGGGCAGGGAGGTTCTGGCATACGCTTCAGCCGACGCGAAGGCCCCGGACTGGGAAGCGCTGAACAAGGTCCTCGCCCCGGACTCCCATAACGGGATCGCCATGGAGTGGGAAAACCTCGGAGGCCTTCTGGTAAGCCGCGCCAGACTGGAACTATTACTGCAAAAGGCGGAAGCCGGAGCCTATCCGACCTGGAAGGAATTCCATGAGGAATACTCCGGCCTTTCGGCCATCTATCCCCTGGATAAACTCCGCTACGCCTGGGCTGTGTTGGGCTGGCTCTACCCAGCCAGGGTCAGCGCTACTGCCGCCACGAAAGAAGGTTCCGGACCATCGAAGGAGGCTCTGCTCCAGGCGCTGCAAGACCTAGCCCTGCTTTCGGACTTTGTCGCCGAGCAGGTCTTCCAGTCCAGGGCCAAGGATTGGAGCAATTCTTTCAGAAAAGCCACCTTCCGTTCGGAAGAGGAAATGTTCGCAGTCCTGGGCCGGCCGGAGGAGAATTCCTTCGTAAAGGCGACCGGCAAGGAAATGAAAGCTCTCAAAGACACCGTACGGAGCTTGAGCGAAAGGCTTTGAGTATCCGGGGCAAAGCGCCCTAAGACCCCAGAGCGTAGCACCCTGCTCCGAGGTGGTGCCGGTTTTTTTAGCCCTAATCCGCGCTTATCAGGATGCCCGGGGGTTGTTCTGGCCTTATTCGCTTTCGAACAGCCGATCGAGAAGGGATTCATCAGCCTCTTCCGGGATTGTGATGAGCCCCAGATCTCCATGGTTTTCGTTATAGTCCAGACAGGTCTCCCTGGCATGGGTATTCCGCGCCCAGGCCCGCCGAGCCACTCCGCCCATGACATCCCAGGGCATCGCCGTCCGGATAACCATGTCCACCCGCTCCGAACCATCCAGGACCAGGCCAAAGCCGCCGTTCACCGCCTTGCCTATGCCCACGCCCCCGCCATTGTGCAGCGCCACCAGGCTCATGCCCCGGGCAGCGTTGCCCGCGAAGCACTGGGTCGCCATGTCGGCCATGATGTTGGATCCATCCTTTATATTGCTGGTTTCCCTGAAGGGGCTGTCGGTGCCCCCCGTGTCGTGGTGATCCCGGCCGAGCATTACGGGGCCTATCTCTTTCTCCCTTACCATCCGATTGAAAGTTAGTGCTATGTCCCTGCGGCCCAGGGCGTCCTGGTACAGGATCCTCGCCTGGCTACCCACGACCAGGGCGTTTTTCTCGGCGTCCCTGATCCAGATCCAGTTGTCCCTGTCCTGGCCACGCCGTTTTGGGTCTATGCAGGACATGGCGGCGGCGTCGGTCTTGCGCAGATCCTCGGGCTTTCCCGAGAGACAGACCCAGCGGAAAGGCCCGTAGCCGTAATCGAAGAGCTCGGGTCCCAGAATATCCTCCACATAGCTGGGGAAGATAAAACCGTCCTTTTCGTCCACGCCGTTGCGTGAAACCTCCCGTATTCCAGCGTCGAAAACGGCCTTGAGAAAGGAATTGCCGTAGTCGAAAAAATAACTGCCCTGATTCACGAGCTTTTGGATAGCCCTGAAATGGCGGCCCAAGGATTCGTCCACCAAGCCTTTAAACCCTGCCCTGTCTTCGGCCAGGAGGCGAGTGCGCTCCTTGAAATCGATGCCCGCCGGGCAGTATCCGCCCTCGTAGGCGGCGTGGCAGCTGGTCTGGTCGGATAAGAGATCGATGTGGAATAGCCCCTGCCCGGCTGTCGCTGTGCCTGCCGACACTTCGCCCGCCCCGGCTGTTTGGCCTGGACCGGCAGTTTTTCCCGCCGCGGCCTCCAAAAGATCCACAATGTTGCCGTGGAAGGCTACGGCTATGGGTTTTCTTTCTGCCGCCGCCCTGCCGGCAAGCGTGAAAGCCTCCTCTATCGAGGAGGTGGCGCAGGAAACCCAGCCCTGGGAAAGCCTGGTCTCTATGCGGGAATCGTCCACCTCGGCAATGATAGAGGCTGCTCCGGCGATCACCGCGGCCTTGCCCTGGGCGCCTGACATGCCCCCCAAGCCCGAGGAGACAAAAATCTTGCCCGCCAGGTCGACTTCAGGCGGAAGGCCCAGCTTGAGCCTTCCGGCGTTCAAAAGCGTGTTGTAGGTTCCGTGAACGATACCCTGGGGCCCGATATACATCCAGCCGCCGGCTGTCATCTGGCCGTAATTGGCAACCCCCAGGGCGGCGGCGATATTGAAATCCCGTTGATTGTCGAACATGCCGATCATGAGACCATTGGTGACAATAGCCCTGGGGGCGAGGGGATGGCTCGCGAAAAGCCCGAGGGGGTGTCCCGACTCGACAACCAGGGTCTTGTCCTGGTCGAGAAGCTCCAGATACCTGCAGATCAGCCGGTACTGCATCCAATTCTGGCAGACCTGGCCCGTCTCGCCATAGGTAACCAGCTCATAGGGGTAGAGGGCTACGTCGAAATCCAGATTGTTGTCGATCATCAGCCGCAAAGCCTTGCCTTCTACGCAGCGACTCGCGTAGTCCTCGATCGGTTTGGCGCTGATCCGCCCCTGAGGCCTGAAACGGTAACCGTAGATTCTTCCCCGCTCACGAAGTTCCCGCAGGAACTCGGGCGCCATGGCCTCGTGCCAGCGCTCGGGCAGATACCGCAGAGCGTTTTTCAACGCAAGCCTCTCCTGGGCGGGACTCAGGGGCGCATCGCGGCGGGGCGCCCTCCTGATGCCTTCTATAAAAGTGGGATAGGGCGGCAGTTGTTCCGATTCAAACGACAGGGCATGGATTTCCGATACCTTCATGTCGGCGCTCTCCTCGCGGGACGCAAAAATTTCTTTTTCCGAACCGCCTATGGGTCTGCAGCATGCATACCCTTTCGATTATAGCTCACTTTGATAAAAAGAGCCTCGCTTTTTCGCAGAAAGCAGATTAGGGTAGACAAAACAGCCAGGCATAGGCTTGACAAAATTTCATTATATATATATTTTAATATATAAGGAGATTCTAATGACAGAGCAACTGAGCAAGCAGGATTTTATCGATAAGGTATTCGATTTCGAGACGAAAAAAGAATGGGAATACAAGGGTGAACTGCCCGCCATAGTGGACTTCTACGCCGATTGGTGCGGTCCCTGCAAGATGGTGTCCCCCGTGCTCGAAGCCCTTTCCAAGGAATACGAAGGAAAGCTGAAGGTCTATAAGGTGAACACGGACAAGGAGCCCGAGCTCTCCGCCGTATTTGGGATCCAGAGCATACCCTCTTTTCTTTTCATTCCCGTGGGAGCCCAGCCCCAGATGGCCATGGGAGCCCTGCCCAAGACAAGCTTTGTCTCCGCCATAAAGGATGTCCTCAAGGTCGGCTGACAATAAGCCCCTGCGCCATGCGGGTTTCTCCTCCACCAAAAACATGTGACAAAGCCGCCTCAAAAGGCGGCTAAACCCTTTGCCAAGCCGGTAAAACTGGTCTATTCTTTTACTGCACATTTTCTATCCGGGGCGCTGCCTGAAGCAGGTGCCCTTCAACTGCAAGGAGCCTTCGATGGACGACACGGTAACCTGGTGGAAGTTTGAGGAAGTAGCCGAATTCATGAAAGCCGGATTCGAGGCGGTGGGCGTGCCGGCGGAGGAAGCGGAAGTCTGCACCGACGTCCTCATAGCCGCCGACAAGCGGGGCGTGGACTCCCACGGCGTCGGGCGCTATAAGCCTATCTATCTGGACCGGATCTGGGCCGGCACCCAGCTGCCCAAGACCAACTTCGAAATAGTGAAGGAAAGCCCCACCACCGTCGTCATCGACGGACACAATGGCATGGGTCATTACATCTCCAAGCGAGCCATGGAGATGGCCATCAAAAAAGCGGACAAGTACGGTCTGGGCATGGCGGTGGTGCGCAATTCCACCCACTACGGTGCAGCATTCTACTATCCCAACATGGCTGTGGAGCGGGGCATGATCGGCATGACCACCACCTCCGCCAGACCTTCCATAGCACCCACCTGGGGCGTCGAGCCCATGCTGGGCACCAACCCCATGACCTGGGGCATGCCCTCGGACGAAGCCTTCCCCTTCATGGCCGACTACGCCACCTCGGTTACCCAGCGGGGCAAGATCGAACTCTACGACAGGCTGGGCAAGGACCTGCCCGACGGCTGGGTTATCGGCGAGGACGGCAAGTACCGCCACGACACCCATCAGGTGCTCATAGACCTCACCAAGGACAAGGCAGCCCTCACCCCCTTGGGCGGATTGGGCGAGGATCTGGCCGGCTACAAGGGCTACGGCAACGCCATGGTGGTCGAACTCCTCTCCTCCGCCCTCTCCCAGGCCAATTTCATGAAAGCCCTCATGGGGGTCAAGGACGGCAAGCCCGCCCCCATAGAGCTGGGTCATTCCTTCCTGGCCATCAAGGTGGAGGCTTTCTGCGACCTGGCAGCTTTTAAACACCAGGTGGGCGAGATCGCTCGGCAGTTAAGGGCATCCAAGAAGGCTCCAGGCGCCCAGCGCATCTGGACTCCCGGCGAGAAGGAATACGATGTGTACCAGTTCCGCAAGGACAAGGGCGTACCCTTCAACGATCCTTTGAAGAATGCCTTCAGGGCGGTCAAGGAGCGCTGCGGCCTGCCCCACAAGCTGCCGTTCTGAGAAGAACTCCAGTTCAGCGCCGGCTTTTATCGGCCCAGGGATGACGAAAAGGGGCTGTCCCGGAACCTTCCGGGACAGCCCCTTTCTTGCGATAGTCGGTTGAACCCTGCGTGCCATCGAGCTCCGCGGGTACTCGCACTCGATGCTATAGGCAAGGGCTCTAGCCCCTGCGCTTCCTGAAATCCTCCATAAACGACACCGCCGTCTTCACATTATCCAGGCTGCTGGCGTTGTAGATCGAAAAACGTATGCCGCCCACCGAGCGATGCCCCTTGACTCCTATGATGCCCGCGGCCTTGGCTTCCTTGACAAAGGCATCCTCGTCCTCGAGGCTGGGCAGCCTGAAGACCACATTCATCGAGGACC
The DNA here is from genome assembly GCA_023421875.1 of Spirochaetota bacterium. Taxonomy (GTDB): domain Bacteria; phylum Spirochaetota; class Spirochaetia; order Treponematales; family Rectinemataceae; genus UBA2256. The sequence continues at coordinate 17,637 of JAEZSM010000007.1, forward strand.
GGCTTTGCGCTTCCACAGGATTCCGGTAAAAGCCGCCGGAGGAATCGATAGCCTGGTACACCAGGGTTGCCTTCTCTTCGTTGAGCCCGCCCATGGCCTCAAGGCCTCCATTTTTTTCAAGCCAGCGAAGGGTGAGGTCGAGCATGTAGATCGAAAAACAAGGCGGGGTATTGTAGAGGGAGTTATGTTCCTCGTAGACCCTGTAGGAGAGCATGGTCGGCAGCTCTTCCTTTTTCCTGGCCAGTTCCAAAAAGTCTTTTCGAATGGCCACCAGAGTTAAACCCGAGGGTCCCAGGTTTTTCTGCGCTCCGGCGTAGATAAGGGAAAAATCATTCGTCGGAAAGGGACGGGAAAAGATGTCGCTGGACATATCGCAGACCAGGGGAGTGCCTTTGACCGCGGGCCAGGTTTTCCATTGGGTTCCGAATATCGTATTGTTGCTGGTCAGGTGGATATAGGCCGAATCGGAGGGGAGCTCCAGCTCGGAAGGCTTCGGTATCCGGGTAAAGCTCCCGTCGGGATTCTCGCTGCTGATCTGGGCGCAATTGCCAAAGCGCCGGGCTTCCTTGAACGCCGCCTTGCTCCAGCTGCCGGTGATCAGGTAGCTGGCCTTGCGGTCCTCGTAGAGAAAGTTCATGGGCAGCATGAAAAACTGACTGGAAGCGCCTCCGGTCAAAAAAAGGATTTTCCATTCAGAGCCCATTCCCGCCAGGCGCTTAAAGCGCTCCTGGGCTTCGTTGTGGAGGGTTTCGTATTCCTTGGATCGGTGGGAAACCTCCATGACCGACATGCCGGTGGATTTCCAATCCAGCAGATCTTCCCGGGCTTCCTCGAGCACTTCCAGGGGAATAGCCGCCGGTCCTGCGTTAAAATTGACCGCGCGTTTCATGGTTTTTACTCCTTTTGTGCCTTGTCGCAGTATGCCTGCAGACGCTTTTCAATAGCATCGCCCAGGCGCAGCAGATTCTCGGCGGTGGAAGCCCCCAGGTGGGGAGTGCAGAGACAGTTGGGAGCCGAGAACAGCGGCGATGATTCGGGAGGCTCCTTTTTATAGACATCTGTGGCGTACCCTGCCAGCCTGCCCGAAGCGAGGGCGGCGGCAACATCTTCCTCGACCACTACCTCGCCCCGGCAGGTATTGATGAGTCTGGCTCCCTTTTTCATCAGGCCGATGCGTTCGGCATTGATCATGCCCTTGGTTTGGTCTGTCAGGGGAGTGTGGAGACTCAGGTAATCCGACGCTGCGAGCACTTCCTCCAGACCTTTTAGCTCGGCCAGATCCGAAGACGCCACATAAAGATCGTAGGCAAGGACCCTCATGCCGAAGGCCTTCGCCCTGACCGCCAGCTCCCGCGCTATCCTTCCCAGGCCGATGAGCCCGAGGGTCTTGCCAAAAAGCTCGCTGCGCTCCAGGTCTTTTTTAAGCCAGCGGCCCTCTCTGGTCGAGCTGTCGGCCAGGCAGATGCGGTTGGGCAGGGCGAGCATCAGGGCGAAGGCCAGCTCGGCCACCGCCACGCTGGAAGCTTCGGGCGTGTTGTCCACCAGGATCCCCCTGGCCAGGGCCGAATCCGTGTCGATCGTATCCACACCCACACCGCCGCGGATTATAAACTTGAGCGCCGGCGCCGCATCCATCATGGCTGCGTCCACCCTGGTCTTGGAACGCACGATCAGCACTTCCGCCTCGGAAAGCCTTGCCATATCGGTATAGACTTCCCCGAATCGGGACAGACGTTTGGGAAGATCGGGGAAAAATGCGTCGGCGAGCAGAATTTTCATCACAACCTCCTTGCGTGCGCAGCGGCTGAGCGAAGGTCCGGTATTTAAACAGCGTGGGCGGAAAAAATGTTTCCCGAAAAGGTTTCCCGATAATAGTAAGGCTGTCGACGACTGTCAAGGCAAAGGACCGGAATTACTGCATAATTATGCTCGCATTATGCATTAATACCCATTTTTAATGAGTCTTGCCTCGATATAGAAACGTTTTTCCGGGGCCTCGCCCATAGAAAAACTTTTTCTGGGCATCACGCCGTCCCTTACGATAGTGGAGAAGAAGGAAGCCTTGTCCACCGGCGGGCAATAGAGTCCCATGCTTCCCGGCTTGGACGCCAGGGAGAGAAGACTGCCGGAGCCGTGAATGTAGTCGATGCCGCAGCCGGGTCTCGTCTTCAGATAGCGGTCAAGAAAATTCTGGAGGCTCCCTACCGCTAGTTTTGCCTGGGGAGCCGTAAAGCGCAGAAGGCCGGCCCTGCCCTGGATAACCCAGGCTATCCTATGGGCGGATTCAGGATCAGCCTCGTCGCAGCGACGGAAGGCTTGGCTCGCGTCGGGAAGCTGGATCAGCTCAACGCCCTCGGCCTCCAGGGCGGCGAAGAAATCCCTGGTATCCAGATTGAACAGGAGGCGGTGAATGGGATGAAAAGGAAGTCCTGCATTGTGGATATTCACGATCTCAGCGAGGGCGTAGCGGGCTGGATGGTTTTCGAGGAGTTCTTCTTTTTCCGACGCCGACCCCGGCATTCCGCCTATCTCCTGCTTGAGCTCTTCCCAGATAGCCTTGGCGGTGGCAAGGGAATGATTCCCGTCGCCGACGGCAAAGAGCAGGGGATGGTCGCTGCCGTGCCGCCGCGCGAAGGCTTCCGGATCGGCCAGCTTCCGGAGCGCCGAGTCTACAAGCGCGAGGCTGGCAGCGTCGTTTAAGAGCCATGATCGCGCATGGCCGCCGCCCTCCATGAGTTCGAAATCGTACAGCCTGGGATAGTATTCCCTGCGCCGGTACAGGGCTTCGACAAGGGTCTGTTCCGGATCGTCCACCAGCACCATCACGTGGGGAAGCTCGAGTGCTGCAGCCCTTCGGATAGCCATCCTGGGAGGCAGACGGGAAAGGATAGTCCCCTCGGTGGGCCTGATAAGGCTCCTCGAGCCTTCCCTGTAGTCGTAGTGTTCGAGATCGAGGAGCGCCAGAAGTCCCAGCCGCGGACTGGCCACATAAGGGGTGCTGCGCTCCACCAGGACAAAACCCTTGCCGGGGCTCTCGAGAAAACCCTGGCTCAGGTAAAGATCCATGGCAGCATGAATCTTTTGTATACGCTCCTGGGCGTCCTCATCCTCCAGATAGCACTCGGGGAAAATAAGATTCAGGGTCGACGGCTTTTCGCCCACAAAGTCCCGAACCCTTTCCCAGTATTCCTTTTCCGAGGAGTACTGGTCGCAGGCCACCACAGCCCAGCGAGGCAGATCGAGCCCGGATCGGGGCAAAAGCACCTCTGGTATTCCGAGGCCGAAGGGTTTAAGGCTGAATTCTTTTTCGTTCATCGCTTTTCTTCCAAATGGGCGCGCACCCTCAGCAGGGTGAGCAGTTTTCTGTAGATGAGGAATGTTCCCCCCATGGCCAGGATGAAACTCACTGCCATGGCCCAGACAATCGCCGTGGGGGCGAGGATGCGGGCCAGGCTGATTGAGTAGAGCCAGAGGAGGGCAAGAAAAAAGAGGGCAGTGAGCAGGATGTTCCCTATGGTAGCCACAAGGAGGAAGAGGAGGGTTTTAGTTCCCCTGGTCATGCCCGGGTTCCTCCCTGCCGCCGGCCAGAAAGCCGCTCAAGAGCAGCAGGCATGCGCCTATGGTTATTGAAAGGTCTGCGAGATTGAAGGTGGGAAAACGATCCATCCCCAAAAAGCCGTAAAGAGAAAAGGAGATATAGTCCACTACCCCACCGGGCCTGAAAATACGGTCGATGAGATTCCCTACACCTCCGCCTACGATAAAGGCGATACAGAGGCGCTGCAGGCTGCTCAGGCTCTTGGACCGATAGGCATAGAGCACAGCCCCTGCGAGGAAGATCGCCGGCAACACTATGAACAGCAGTATCCGCAGCAGCCTGGAAACCTCATCGCCTATGGAAAAGGCTATCCCCAGGTTCTTGGTATGCACTATCCAGAGAAAATCGTTCATGAGTCTCGCGCCGATTCTGTTCTCGGGAATCAGGTCGACAATCCGGGCTTTGACCAGCTGGTCGATGCCGATTATGAGCAACGAGAGCAGTGTTGAGAAAAACAGGTTTTTTTTACGCCTCGAGCCCTCCGGTCCGGTCGCCTGAGCTTCCAGTCGGGGTCTCAGATTTTCCTGTGAAGCTGTCGCTGTCGTTTCCATGGGTTTCATCACTTCAGGGGTATCCAGGATCAGAGTCCCGTCGGCAGGTCGATAAAGAGGGTTCGAAGACCGGTCTCGGCCTTCAGCTTGGCCTCGACAGCCTTGAGCCCCCAGGTTTCGGTGGCGTAGTGCCCGGCAGCGATAAAGGTAAGCCCGCCTTCCACAATCTGATGGTAAACCGAATGGGAGGGTTCCCCGGTTATAAAAGCGTCGATGCCCTTGCCCAGGGCCTGGAGCGCCTCGAAGGGAGCTCCTCCCGAGACAATTGCCAGGGTGGAAATCTTTGAGGGGCCGGCGGCGATGAGAGTCCGGGGGGGGCTGTTGTCCCGGAGAATCGCGGCGCAGAGCTCATCGGCGGTCTTGGGATGCCTGAGTCTTCCCGATACACCTATGGCTACGCCATGGTAGAGCCCAAAAGGCTTTCGCTCGTCGAGCTGCAAAAGGTCGGCCAGCTGGGCGTTGTTGCCAAGCTGAGGGTGCATGTCTAAAGGCAGATGACAGGCATAGAGCCCCATGTCGGCTGACAGCAGACCGCGGATTCGCTCCAGCATCGGGCCTTCGATCCGGGCGGCCGATCCCCAGAACAGGCCGTGATGCACAAAAAGCAGGTCTGCCCCAGCCTTGGCCGCCCTGTCTATGGATGCCGCGCAGGCGTCCACGGCGAAGGCTACCGTGGTGATGGGTTTAGCTGAGCATCCCACCTGGATGCCGTTCAGTGAGTCATCGATGTTGCGGAGCTCGTCGATCTGTAAAAATGAGCGGCACCAGAGATCGAATTCGGAGACTGTCATGGGAAAAGAATATAATAAAAGAGCCTTCCGGGGAAGGAGGCAAACCCCGGAAGGCTCCTGGCAGCCAGCGCTGCCGCTCTTAGGGGACTATCCCGTTTCGCCACCGGTTTCATCCCGTTCTGTCGATGAGAAACATATCGCAGGAATTAAAAATCGTCAAGTGAATATACTAGAATTTATATGAAAATAAACGAAATTACCGCAAAGGATGCAAGAGCTATGGGTGCAATAGTTCTTTAATGCACGATATGATAAAAAGATCTGGACAGGAGCCGAGCTCCTGGGTGAAAATAGCCCATGTCCCCTCTGGTGCTGCTCCTCGGCCCAATGGCTTCGGGCAAGACATCCCTTTGCTCCCTCCTCTATCGGGCCCTTGCCGAAAGCAGCCTCAAGCCAAGCGCGATACTCCAGGAAAACCGCCGCAATTCCGAGGGATACCCAGTGGAACTGAGTCTGATCGAGCTGCCCGGCGGAGAAAAGCGCTTTCTCGGAGCACGGCAAGGCGTTTCAAAGGAGGGAGCCGGCGCCGCAGATGCCGGCAGCGCAATGAAGCCCTTCGTATTCGAAGCCTCGGCCTTTGCATGGGCTTCAGAAAAAATTGAGCATGCCCTGGCTGAGGGCTGCCAAGTCCTTATCCTTGACGAGATAGGTCCCTTAGAGATACTGGGGCAAGGCGGTCTCATGCCTGCCCTCGAAAAAGCTGCCGCTGCCGAAACACCTGCCCTGGTGCTTAGCCTGCGGCCTAGTCTGGAGGAGCAGCTCCGGCGGCGTCTTCCCGATCTTGCGTCCAAAAAAACCCTTCGGATCTTGCTTGATCGTTCCAGGGATGAAAACGAGACATTTTTCATTGTCCAGAACATAATTCGGCATTGTCAGGATAAAAAATGAACCGTATAGTACCAGATGACGGGATAATGAAAAAACACAAGCGCCGCTTATATCGGAGACTCTCATGATCTTGTGGAACGCCGAGCTTACAAAACGCCTGGCCTGTACGGAAAAGGAAAAAACCGCCCTACCCGGGCTTGTCACCGCTATACTGGACTTGGCGGACAGGCTGAGAGCGGGGGGCATCAAGTCGCTGATCGGCGCGGAACTGGAAAAAGACCAGGACATCCTTGCCTACGGACTGCGCATGATCTCCGAGGGCCTTTCGCCGGAGACGCTGGAAGGAATTCTTGCGATCTACCTGGCTACGAGTACGCTGACAGGCTACGAGTT
>JAEZSM010000243.1 GCA_023421875.1 Spirochaetota bacterium
ACCTTATCCAGGGCAGCATCATAGATCTCGCCAGGATTTTCGAATCGCTGCAGTATCCTTCCCTTCCGTACGCTGACGCAGCCCTGGAACTCGGCAAGGAGGGGGCTGGAGTCCGCTTTCTCTGCAGAGATTCTGTAAATCAGGAGAGACTCGGCAGCTTTGCGCTCACCGATTTTCGAAGAAATCCCTTGGACGGCAGGTACTATGATCCGAGCGGAGTCTACAACGACCTAAGGGAAAGAAGCTTTGTTCCCTCAGGCGAGGATCAGGAGAACAGTCTCTTTGAAACCTGCCTTTACCTTTCCAGGCTGAAAAAAAGCGATGTGGAGTCTATTCCCAGGCCACCCCTGCCCGCATCCCCATCGAAGCTCTGGCAGAAAGACCTGCTCAGTCATATCTTGCAGGGACCCGACTCCTCCGCCGCCCTGGAGTTCCTGGGGGAGACAGGCTTCGTGGCAAGCTTCTGGCCAGAGCTCGAGGCCCTGGTCCAGGTGGACCACGCCAAGGACTGCCATCCCGAAGGCGGGGGCTGGTCCCATACCATGGAAGCGCTGAGGTATCGAAAAACCAGGGACTTGAGCCTTTCGCTGGCCATTCTGCTTCATGACATAGGCAAAGCCCGCTCGAGTGCCAGGGAGGGCCGGCGCTTTGACAAGCACGCGGAGATAGGGGCGGGAATGGCCGCTCGGTTTCTGCGGGACCTGGGCTACGGTGATGGGATAATCGAGGATGTACGATTCATGATTCGCTGGCATATGCTGCCCGCCGCCCTTCCGCGCATACCCATATCGTCGGTACAGGACATCGTTTTCGACCAGCGCTTCCCTCAACTGTTAGAACTGTTCCGCTGCGACGAGTTCTCTTCGTTCAAGGGACCCGATGTTTACTATGCCGCCTGCGCCGCCTACAGGTCATTTCTAAAATTCGAGAAAAACCCCTATAGAGAAAGGGATGGGAGAAAAAAAACGAAGTATTCTGCGCCCCAGGCCCAGGGCGGATTGTAAGTTCCTTCAGGCTGTCGTGGATAAGACTTTACTCAAATGCCGGATTGCCGGACACCAGGTTTATCGGCTTTACGGCTTTTCTTCCCGGGCGCCCCTGCTCCGATAGTCCTCAACCAAAGCGAGAGCGTCAGCATCCTGATCATCGGAAACGACGACACTGACTCCCCGGATGTCCGTTACAAAGAGGGGGTTTACGTTGAGCATGGAGTTGGCCATCAGCTCACCCTCTATGCCGCCCGAGCGCAGGATGCTCAGAACCACCATAGCCTCGTCCTGAAAGGTCGAGGTGAAAACAGTTTTCATATATCCCTCCTGGCGTTTTCCAGAGCCTTCAGACTTCGGTCAAAGACAGGTCCCAGCCTTCGAGGTCCCTTTTGCGTCATCAGCCAGTCCTCCTCGAGACGCATACCGCCGCAGCCCCGCCAAGCTTTAAGCCTTTCATAATCGATGAAGGAATCGTGCAGGGCTTCCGTCTGCCATTTATCGATAAGACGTGGAATAAAATAGATTCCCGGCTCGACGGAATGCACCATTCCTGGCTTGAGCGCCTTGGCCAGACGCAGCGCTCGAAGACCGAATTGGGCGCTTCTGGACTCGCCGGCATATCCCACCCTATCCTCGCCGAGTCCCTCCATGTCGTGAACATCAAGACCCATCATATGGCCAATGCCGTGGGGAAAAAAGAGCGCGTGGGCCCCAGCCTCCACCGCCTCGTCAGGATCGCCCTTCATAATGCCCAGCTCCATGAGCCCTTGGACGAGAAACTTCGCGGCGGTTTTATGGACTTCGATAAATTTCCTGCCCGGCGCAAGGGCTGCGGTCGTTCCCTCAAAAACTCTGCATAAAAGTTCGTAGAGGTCAGCCTGCCTCGGGCTGAAAGCCCTGCCCACTGGAAAACTGCTGGTCAGATCACCCGCGTAGCCCGAAGGGCCCTCGGCTCCGGCGTCGAGCAGAAAGATCGAGCCTTCGCTGCATGGCGCTTCGCTGACACGGTTGTGCAGCACTTCTCCGTTTTGTGTGGCGATAGTGGCAAAACTGAGTCCGCAGCCCCTTCGCTCGGCGATGTACCGTACCAGGGCGGCGGCTTCGGACTCGGTCCAACCGGGCCTGAGGGACTCGATCAGGCTGCGGTGCATTTCGGCGCTTACTTCCACGGCCTTTTCGATCTCGGCGATCTCCCTTTCTTCCTTTATCTCCCGCATGGCGATTATCGAGGCAATGAGCGCTTCGCAATCTCCGCCCTCCAGAGCGCCCCTGGGCAGCCCGAGTAGGGATTCGAGCCATGCCTTTGTCTCGAGGCGACAGATGGGTGGAATCAGCACATCCTTCTGAATGGCAGAGAGGTTAAGTGGGCCGAACCTCTGTTGTACCGCCCCGGTCAGGGAAGCTAGAGGAAGGATTTCAAAAATCCCAGCCGCCGAGGCCTGCTCGGCCAGGGATGGCCGTGGTCCTGTCCAGATCAGATCGTCCATGGACAGCTCATCGGCGAAGAGCCTGGTGAGCCCGTCTTCGATATCGATAAGAACGGCCAT
>JAEZSM010000036.1 GCA_023421875.1 Spirochaetota bacterium
CGGCTATATAGCGCACAACGTCTATCTTTCCAGTCTCAGAGTCTAAATCTATCTCGGTGAATCCGGCCACATAGGGAGGAGGAGACTTCGGGCCCGAAAAAGAAGCGGCGGCGCAGAGGGTGGTCATTTTTTCGCCGTCATGGTACAGAGTGTCGAGGCTTAGTGAATTCAGGTCTTGTATGAAGCTTCCATCGTTTCTATGGAATTTTTCTCCATCAAAGCGCACATCGTCATTAGAAATACCGTGACGTTGCGCGACTGCTTCAATGAGGATTGCTTTCATTTTTTTAGCAGCAGAAAGAACCGCGTTGCCCGACACATATGTTGTGCTGGAAGCATAGGCACCCACGTCGAAGGGCGTATGGTCAGTGTCCGATGCGTAAACGTTAATCGACGAAATCGGAACGCCCAGCTCCTGTGCAGCTATCTGGGCAAGGATCGTGTCGCTTCCGGTGCCCAGATCGGTGGCGCCGACCCGAAGCTTGAAGCAACCTCCATCCTGTAGCTCTATGAAGGCCGAACCCATATCGACCAGTGGGATACCCGAGCCCTGCATGGCTATCGCCATACCCTTGGCCCTTATTTTTCCGGGAGCGATTTCCCGGGCAAGGGGACCCGCGTCCCAACCTATGAGCTCACGGCCCCGGGCAACGCAATATTCCAGCTTGCAGGATTCGAAAACCATGTCGACGCCTTCCCTGCCCTCGCCCATCACCCTGTATACATCGCTGCTTTCTCCTTCCCGGACCATGTTGAGACTTCGCAACTTGACCGGATCCATGGCAAGGGCATGGGCCAACTCGTCGATCATAGATTCCAGGGCAAAATTGCCCTGGATCGCTCCGTACCCCCGGAAGGCTCCCGCCGAGCGGGTATTCGTATAGACGACTTTGCCGCCGAAGCGCACCGCCTTGAGCTTGTTGTACAGCGGAAGCGTCTTGGATCCTCCCACCATGAAGACAGTGAGGGCGTGTTCGCCGTAGGCGCCGGTATTGGAGAGGATCTGCATGTCGATAGCGTTGATTCTGCCGTTTTTGGAGGCACCGATACGCATATCGATCCGCATTTGATGCCTGCAGAAGGTAGCTTCGAATACCTCCCTCCGAGTCAAGGAACAGCGGGCTGCCCGCCCTGTGGCCAGACATACGAGGCTAACAAAGGGTTCCACATGGATCTGCTGCTTACCCCCGAAGCCTCCGCCGATCCTGGGCTTTACCACGCGGATCCGGGAGAGAGGAAAATCGAGCGCCTGGCCCAGCAGACGCCGGGTGTGGAAGGGATTCTGGGTGCTCGTATAGATCACCAGCCGCTGGTGAATATCCAGATACGCGAAAGCGGCGTGGGGTTCCATAGCCACATGGGCCTGGGCCTGGGTCTTGAAACTCCTGGACAGAACAATGTCGCTAAAGGCCAGTTCCTTCTCGATGTCCCCCAATTCCATGGCATAGGCTGCGGCGATATTCCGTTTGGGCTCGAAGCCGATGGGAAACATGTCATGGATCTCTGGCTCTGGATGCAAGACCAGGGGATTATCCGCCGCAGCCTCAAAATCCAAGAGCGGCTCGAGAATTTCGTATTCGACCTTTATGAGCGAAAGGGCCTTGAGGGCAACGGCCTCGGTCTCGGCGGCGACCACCGCCACTTCGTCACCCACGAAGCGCACGAAGCGGTCGAGAATAAATCGGTCGTGGGGACTAGGTTCGGGGTGGCCCTGGCCGGCTCTGGTGTAGGGAATCCGCGGCACATCCCTCCAGTCGAGCACACAGGCGACTCCCTCGAGGGCAAGGGCCTGGCTTTTATCGATGGACAGAATTTTGGCGAAGGCATGTGGGCTGCGAAGCAGTTTGACCACCAGGGCATCGCCGGGAGCCAGGTCGTCGGTATAGGCTGGCTTTCCCTGGATGAGGCCCAGGGCGTCGATCTTGGGCAGGCTGTGGTTGACCACGGAGAAGGTCTTATTCATTCCGGGCCTCCCAATATTTCTTGAGCGCCCTCATGTGCCCCTGATAACCCGAGCAGCGGCAAAGATTCCCCGCCAGGTAGTGGCGGGCCTCAGCCTCGTCGAAGCTCCTCAAGCCCCTGGAGCGGAATTCCTTTTCCATTGCTATAGCCATAAGCGCGAAACCTGGCGAACAGTAGCCGCACTGTTCGGCGCCCTCGGCGGCGATGAACGCAGCGAGTTCGGCGGCTTCTTTTTTGAGTCCTTGTATTGTGGTAATTGTCCTTCCCTCGGCCCTGGCGGCGAAAACCGAGCAGGAAGCCACGGGAACGCCGTCCAGAAGGATAGTGCAGAGACCGCAGTTGCCGGTTCCGCAGGCCTTCTTGACTTCCTTGTAGCCTGCCGCCCTCAAGACATCGGCCAGGACATCGCCGGGTGAACATTCGAGGTGAACAGTCTTGTTATTGATCATGCAGTTGAGGGTCATACGCAAAGCTCCCGTATCGCCCTGGCTACGAGCGCCGGGCAGATCGAGCGCCGGTAGTCGGCGCCGGCGCGCAGGTCTTCGCCGAAAGAAAGCTCTTGGGCGGCCAGCAGGCCGGCTTTTTTAATAACTTCTTCGCCGGGCCGCTCCAGGCCGCCTAGGCAAGCCCCAGCTTGAAGACCGAGGGCCGCCGCCTGCGGCCTCGCTCCGACAGCTACTCTCCAGCCGGCAGCGTCGCGGCCGGCGCAGACCGAGAGAACGGGAAAGTCGTTGGCAGCCTGGCGCAGGCACTGGTAGGCTGCCCTGGCTTTTTTAGGGATTAGGATTTTCTCGATAAGGAAGGGTCCGTCGGGTGGCGTTTCCAGATACGAGGTCAGGCGCTGCGTCCCATCCTTGTAGAATACAATAGAAGCATCCAGTGCCAAAAGCAGCACCAGGAGCTCAGAAAAACCGTAACGCCCGGCTACGGTTCCGCCGGCGGTGACGATCGTTCTGATCTGAACGCCTGCGATGCCGCCCAGGGCTCGGGCAAAAAGAGCACCGAAGGTTTCGGCCAGCAGGCAAGAGGTTTCCATGTCCCGGGCCGTAGTCATGGCGCCCACGGCGATGTATTCCCCCTCGGTCCTGATGTAGCGAAGCTCCAGGCTTGCGAGGTCTACCCCGGAGGCAATGCTCTTTTTGCTAGTCAAAGACCAGGCTCCCCCCGCGAGAGGATAGCCTCGCTGTTTGACAACAAGTCCGTAGGCTTCTTCCAGGCTCTCTGGCCGATGATAGCGTTGTATCTCCATCCTCGCTCCTCCCAAGGAGTCTACCCTGCCATTGAGACAGCCGCAAGAAAAACCTGAAAAGAAAATCGAAGGCGCAGCCCTGCTTCAATCCTGAACAAAAAGATTATTATCTGTAACGAAATTGAACAGTGGAAAAAACAGAGGCAGGTAGGTCCATCATTACTCCGCCAAAGTCACCTCGCACAAATGCCCCTGAATTGTGCCTTTCGACGTCCCGGGGAGCGAGAAATTCCTTTCGCTTCGGTCACTTAAGAATGCCAATGGATGTTTTTTTATTTTAAATAGAATTTATACCGAGGAAGGCACATTATTTGCATACTTATTCACGGCAGTTTCACGCTCGCGCAAGGCTCCTTTTGACAAGAGCCCGCGGCGGTACTACAATTCATTCAGGAGGCGACAATGAAACGTTTGCAGAGAGTCCTGGTTCTTGGAATCGCCCTGGTGTTCGCCCTTATGGCTACCCAGGCCTTCGCCGCTGACTTCAAGCCAAAGGCGGAGTACACGATGCAGGTCAATGTCGGTCCGCTGTATGACTGGGGCGCTGGTGCCCAGCGCTGGGCCGATCTCATCAAGGAAAAAACCGGCGGCAAGGTTAACGTAAAGCCCTATTTCGGATCTTCGCTGCTGGCCGGCAAGCAGACCAACTGGTATCAGGCTGTTGCCGACGGTGCTATCGACTTCGCCGTTGAGTCAACGATCAACGCGTCAGGCACCATCCCGGCCCTCAATCTCTTCAACCTTCCCTTCTTCATGCCCAGCTACGAGGCTGTGGACAAGATCGAGAACGGAAAGGCCGGCAAGATGGTCATCGACGCGCTGGAAAAGGGCGGTCTCAAGTTCTTGGCCTGGGGCGAGAACGGCTATAGGCAGATCACCAACTCCAAGAAAGAGATCAAGCACCCCGACGACATGAAGGGACTCAAGTTCCGCGCTGTCGGTTCGCCGATCTTCATCGACATGTTCAAGGCGCTCGGTTCCGATGCCACCATGATGTCCTGGGCCGATGCGGTTACCGCATTCCAGCAGGGCGTCGTCGACGGACAGGAGAACCCCAAGTCGGTACTCACCGTCGTCAAGATCTGGGAATACCACAAGTACCTGACCAACTGGGGCTACGTACTCGATCCTCTGGTCTTTGTAGTAAACGCCAGAGTGTGGAAATCCTTCCCCGCGGATCTCCAGAAAGCCATCGCCGAAGCTGCCATCGAGGCGGGCGAGTACGAAAAGGCGCTGGCCAGGGCTTACCTGGACGGCACCAAGTCCGCTGAGCTGCTCAAGACAAAGTACGGTGTAGTAGCGGAAGATGCCTACGCCGCCGCAAGGGCCAAGGGCATGGTCATCACCGACCTCACCCCCGCCCAGCTCCAGGCCTTCAAGGATAAGCTGGCTCCGGTCTACAACGCTTGGGTTCCCAAGGTGGGCAAGGCTATCGTCGACGCGGCGATAGAGGACATGAAATAATAGTTTGATTGAGGCTTTTGCAAAAGCTACCTTTAATGTGCGTACGTTTCGTCCATTTTCATGCTTTTAGCATAAAAATGGACGAAACTACAAAGCCAATTTCAAAAGTAAACAGACTTTTAAAATTGGCTCGATTTTCAATTCTTAGTGTTCAGGCGGCGGAAATATTTTTGCACAAAAATCTTTCCGCCGCCCATTCCTGAGCCAAACCTTCGCTCCTCACAGGGGATCAGGCGAGGGTTGTCTCATATCCGGAGCAGGTAATGGCAGAAAAAAAGAAATTTCATCTCGATGAGCTTTTAGGCGCCCTTTTTTTGGCGGTGATGTCGCTCATCACCTTTGTCAACGTGGTCAACCGCTACCTATTCTCAAAAAGCTTAGCCTTCAGCGAGGAAGTGGTCGTCAATCTCTTTGTCTGGATAACGCTCTTAGGCGTGTCCATAGCGTTCCGCAGGGGTAGCCACCTGCAGATGACGAACCTCTACGATAAGTTTTCACCGAAATTGAAACGGATTTCCAT
>JAEZSM010000043.1 GCA_023421875.1 Spirochaetota bacterium
GGATTGTGGGGCAGGATCTTGGTGCTCATGCCCACGGCGATTCCCTCGGTGCCCGTAAGCAGGATTACCGGAAGCTTGGCGGGAAAAAGCAAAGGCTCGCGATTGCGGCCATCGTAGGAATCGGCGAAATCAGTTATCTTGGGATTGTAGAAAATGTCCTTGGCCAGGGCCGAAGCCTTGCACTCGATATAGCGGGCCGCCGATGCTTCGTCCCCGGTGAAAATATTGCCGAAGTTGCCCTGCTTGTCCACAAAAAGTTCTTTGTTGGCCAGGACTACCAGGGCCGAGCCGATGGACTGGTCGCCGTGGGGGTGGTATTTCATGCAATGGCCGATGACATTGGCTACCTTGTGGAACTTCCCGTCGTCCATTTCAAAGAGGGAGTGGAGGATGCGCCGCTGAACCGGCTTGAGCCCGTCTTCCAGGTCGGGGATAGCCCTGTCCTTGATGACATAGGAGGCGTAGTAGAGGAAGTTGTCGTTAAAGATTTTTTTTACGTAGGCCATGGTCCTCTCCTAGAGCTCCGCCACGAGGTTCTGCATGATGAATTCTCTGCGCTCAGGCGTATTCTTGCCCATGAAGAATCCCAAAAGCTCCGGAATGCCCGAAAGCGTCTGTATGTCCACTTTGACGATCCTCATGTCATGGCTGATAAAGCGGCCGAACTCCTGAGGGCTTATCTCGCCTAAGCCCTTGAAGCGGGTCACCTCGGAGGATGCCCCCAGGGCCTTTACCGCCTCGTCCCGTTCCCGGACATTGTAGCAGTACCGGGTTTCCTTCTTGGTCCGCACCCTGAACAGGGGCGTCTCAAGGATAAAGACCCTGCCCTGGGTGACCAGTTCCTCGAAATAGGTGAGAAAAAAGGTCAGCAGCAGGTTGCGTATATGGAAGCCGTCGTAGTCCGCGTCGGTGGCGATGATGATTTTAGCGTAGCGCAGGTTCTCCACTTCGTTCTCTATCCCCAGGGCCATCATGAGGTTGTACAGCTCCTCGTTCTTGTAGATGGCGCTCTGGCGCTTGCCGTACATGTTCTCAACCTTGCCCCTCAGGGAGAAGATAGCCTGGGTGTTCACGTCCCGGGAGGAGACCATTGAGCCGGCGGCGGACTGGCCCTCGGTGAGGAAGACCATGGAAAGCTCCCCCTTGGGGCCGTCGCCTAAGTGAAACTTGCAGTCCCGAAGGTTGGGGATCTTGAGCTCGATCTTCCGGGCCGCTTCCTTGGCTTCTTTTTTGACCACGTTGAGCTCGGTGCGCAGCTTTTCGCTGGCGACGATTTTTTCCTGGAGCTTCTTGGCCGCGGTGGGGTTTTTGCGCAGAAACTCGTCCACCCCCCTTTTTACCTCCTGGAGTATCCAGGGGCGGATTTCCGCGTTGCCCAACTTGTTCTTGGTCTGGCTCTCGAAGAGGGGGTTCTGGAGCTTGATGGCCACCGCCGCGGCCACGCCCTCCCGCACGTCCTCGCTTTTCCAGGAAGCCTGGAAATACTCGTTGATAGCTTTGTAAAAACCCTCCCGGAAGGCCGAAAGATGGGTGCCCCCGTCGGAGGTGAACTGGCCGTTCACGAAGGAAAAGTGTTCCTCGCCATAGTTGTTGGTATGGGTAAAGGCGAACTCGATGCGATCTCCCCTGTACCAGCCCAGATCGTAGAGGGCTACTTCCCCAACCTCGGAGGACAGAAGATCCATGAGTCCATTGTCAGCCTTGTATTCGGTGCCGTTGAGCGCGATGCTAAGGCCCGAGTTGAGGCAGGCGTAAGCCCACATACGCTTTTCAAGGAACTCCATGTTGTATTCGTATTCTGGAAATATCTCCGGGTCTGGGGTGAATTCCACTAAAAGGCCGTTTTTCTCCCTGCCCGCCGAATCCTCCCTGGAGTTTTTCAGCTTGCCCCGCTCGAAACAGGCTTCGAAAAGCCTTCCGTCCCTGTAGGAAACAACGCGGAAGCTTGCCGATAGGGCGTTCACCGCCTTGGTGCCGACGCCGTTCAGGCCTACGGAGAACTGGAACACCTCATCATTGTATTTAGCGCCGGTGTTAATGGTGGAAACACAGTCCACAACCTTGCCTAAGGGGATGCCCCGGCCGTAGTCGCGTATTCGTACCGAGCCGTCCTTGACGGTTACCGCTATTTTATTACCCGCCCCCATGATGAACTCGTCCACAGAGTTGTCGATAACTTCCTTCACCAGAATGTAGATGCCGTCATCGGGGTTGGAGCCGTCCCCCAGCCGCCCTATGTACATGCCCGTCCTGAGGCGGATGTGTTCCAGGGAGGAGAGGGTTTTTATCTTGGATTCGTCGTAGGTTGTTTTGACTGAACGTTGGGATTTTGCCACGGAGCTATCCTAGCACAGAGGGCTAGACTCTGTCGCCCGGCCTGAAGTAAATGGAATCGCCTGCGTAGTGAAGGCGCTCTTTCCAACAGTCAGCGAGCGCCCTGGCTTCGAGCGCCTGGCCGAAGACAATCCCCGAGGTGCCCAGAACTTCCGTCTTAAAAAGCGAGCATTCCACCCATCCCGCCACCCCTTGGGGAATCCTCAGGTCCAGCGCTTTTCCAGGTGAGTAGGGAATGGAAAATGCGTCGAATTTATCCACCGCGAATCCCGAAACCGAGCCGCAGCGCTCCACCAACTCCTTCTGGGTGATAGATGGAAAGGCCAGGGCGAACTGCCGGGTTTCCAGTATGTCGGCCCAGGTCTTGTGCCCCGTATCCAGGACGCAGAGGAACTTGGAAACAGGTTCGTAATCCAGAGGACAGCACCAGGCCACGGGAGCCAGGTCGTAGCGCCCCTCGGCGCCCTTGGTGCAGACGAACACTAGGCCTCCGGCGTTCTGGAGGCTGTAGGCGTCTTTGACGGAAATTTTAGAATAGCCTTCTCGTTCGCGTTCCATGCCGATCTCCTTTTACTGATAGAGTATCGGCAGTTTTCCGGCTTCCGATTGCTCTTAACCGCGGCACTTCACGAGAGGGACAATCTCGTGTCCAGGATCTTTAGGACCAGGTCCCAAAGCGTGGAGCAGTCGGAGGGTTTCGTGGCATAGCCGTTGCCCGATGTTTTCTGCCTGAGCACGATGCTGCCGTAGTCTCCCTCTCCCCCGGCTTCCACCTCGTAGCCCCGGGGTCTGATCCCTTCGAGCCTCGAGAAGGAATCTCCCCTACCCCTGGTTAGGAACACCGCGTACATGTAGGGCACCTCGCCGGAGGGACCCTTGTTGACCGCGGCCTGGAACTGAACCCCGATAAAATCGTCATCGTTCCGTGCGGGCTCCAGCAGCAGCCTTATGTCCTCGGGCACATCCAGGTTGCTCGCGTCCTTGTCGAAGCGCAGGTAGGGGGTGAGCACCAGTCCCTTGGGCGACCCTTGGGCTAAAAGGGCCTGGAAACAGGGCATCTTGAGCGCCAGGAGCTTGGGAACGAAAGCCTTGAGCCTGCCGAAATAGACTGCGGGCACCAAGAACAGAAAGGCGTCGGCCACGAGAATGGCGGTGAAGGGCTGGAGGAAGAGAAGCATAAAAACGAGAAAAGCAGTGGCTATGGGAAAAAGCACCCTGCCTGCGGTGCCCAGGGCTGTGGAAGCATGGAGCTGCTTGGACTCCCTGAGTGTGTCGGCCAGGCGGTCCAGCTCGACCATGGAGACAGGCCTCCACTCCTCAAGTCCCTTGTCCGAGGGTTTATTGCTGATGGGCTTCAGTCCGAGGGGAATCCACCCGGCCAGGATCAGGATAAGGCCGGGCACAATTCCCCAGGGCAGGAGAAACTGTAAG
>JAEZSM010000152.1 GCA_023421875.1 Spirochaetota bacterium
GGCGAGTAGTGACCCTTATTTCCGGCCACGTAATCAGGCACGATCTTTTTCATCGCCTTGCTCCCTGTTTTTCAATAAGTGGCTAGTATGGCCAGGACCTTTTCCTTGCCCAGGGTACCCAGGAACCCCGCCAACCGTGGCCCCTGATCTTTGCCCACCAGGGCTTGGTAGGCTGCTCTGAACAGTGTCTTGCCGTCGGTTCCCGCTGCGGCCGCAGCGTCGTAGATAGCAGCAGCTATCGCTTTTTCATCGGTAAAATCCTCGAGCCGGGCGACGACATCGTCGCGCAGGTGAATGAGGGCCGCTAGCTCGAGTTCCGAGAGTTCGGCTTTTTCACCTGGCTTTCTCACACTGAAGCGGAAATCGTCGGGAGAGCATTCATTGATCCAGTACCAAGCCCGCTCTGCCCTGGAGCGGATTCTAGCTTCCTGAACCGGCTTCAAGCCAGGCAGGGCCGAAAGCACAGCCTCTACATCGCCCTGGTGGATAAGAAGGAGGGAGCATAGGTGGCGGAAGGGGACCTGGTAGGGTGCTTCGGTGGGCACGCCGTCCACCTGGGAGAGTTCGTATATTCTCCTCTCCTTGGCTTCGGCATCGGCATCCTTGGCTTTTTCTATTCCCCAATAGATTCGTTCTGTTTTATCGTAATCTTCGTAAATCTTGATGACATCCAGGTCAAAGCTGATCACAAACTCGGTGTTGGGCCTTGTACCGGCGAAGAGATAGCGCACCAGTTCGGGCTGGTAGACCTTGAGGAGGTCGGGGAGATCCACAACCTTGCCCTTGGAAGAGGACATTTTTCCAGGAGACCCCTTGATGCCTATAAAATCATAGCGGAAGGTTACCGGAGGCTTGCGGCCATACACTTCCTCTACCACATGTTTGGATGTATCGAAACTGCCGCCCTGGGAATGGTGATCCTTGCCAGCGGGCTCGAAATCCACCTGCTCGAAGTTCCAACGCATGGGCCAATCGACCCTCCAGACGAGCTTGGCACCCTTTAGACTGCGCAGATCCCCAGTTTCCTTATGGCCGCAGTCGCAGTGGTAGGAAAGTCCCCATTCACCGTCCCAGCCATCGATTTCGGTTGTATCTCTGTTGCAGGCCGAGCAGAATACCGATACCGGCCACCACTCGCCCTGAATTTTGTGATCCTCGTCGCGGTACTTGTCCAGGATTGTCTTCAGGTGTTCCCGCATCTCCAGGGCTCGGCGCATGCCCTGGGCGTACATACCCTTCCTGTATCGTTCGGCCTGGTAGAGGAACTCCGGGGCGATCCCAACTTCGGGCAGGATCGATTCCACATCCACCTCGTGGTGCCGAGCATAGGATGCATCTCTGCCCCAGGGGTCGGGAACCAAGGTGATAGGCTGGCGCAGATATGTTTCCAAGAGTTCTGACTGGGGCATGTTGAGAGGCACTTTTCTAAAAACGTCATAATCGTCCCAGCTGTAGATAAAGCGCACGTTCTTGCCCTTGTCCCGCAAGGCTCTGACGACGAGTTCGACTGAAATCATCTCCCTGAAATTGCCTACGTGCACGGTTCCGGACGGCGTAATGCCCGAGGCACAGGTATAGATGTCCTTGTCTCCCCAGGTTTCAATTATTTTTTCGGCGGTCTGGTCCGCCCAATGGGATGTTTTGTTCTTTTCCATGGCGGCGAGTATAGCTTATTCCTTCCCTTTATGATAATAGGGCTCGCTTGGGAAACAGATTGGCTTGACATGGGGGATCAGGCAGCGAACAGACAGAACGCCGCTGTCTCTGTAGTCTTAAATCAGATCATCGAACAGCGCTTTTCCGTTTTCCATAATACAGCGCTCTGTGCCCGCTCTGTCGATGGCGATGATGGTGGGTCGTTGGACGAGCCCGTCCAGGTGGATCATGGCCGGGGCGTCTTCTTCGTAGTTGAAACCGATGGCGAAATGGCAGGTGCCCGCGATTTTTTCGTCTTCCAGCATGTTGCCGGTAATTTTCGCCTTTTCGTTCAACCCGATGCCGAACTCCCCTAGGTTCCGGGCGTTGGTGGCATAGCGCAGGGCTTCCTCGGGCTTTAGACCCGACTGGGAAACGAGGCTGGATGCCATGTCCATGCCCTTGCGAAGGGCTGCCTCAAGTTGCCTGGCCTGTTCGCCCCCCTCGCAGTCCATGATGTAGCCTCCCGAGAGATTGCAGGTGATGGGGTTTTTTAGGAGCATACAGCCCTCGATGTCCGCCATGGAGTCCTCAAAGACAACCGTACCCTGGGCACTGCCAAGGCTAGGGGAGATGAAAACTTCGCCCGCCGGCAGGTTGCCACCCTTTCCGGGGGCCTTAAAATCCCCATCGTCCAGATGGGCTCTCCTGCCTTTGGTACCGAAGCGCAGGTCTGTGCCGGCAGAAGAAAACACCCTGAGGGCGCAAGATTGGTCGAGAAGCTGCTTGAGTTGCCCGGCTCTCCGCCTCATCAGGTTGTAGTCCGCCGACAAGGTCCGTGAAAAGCACTCGATGCTCACTCCAGGAGACCAGAATGAACGGATCTTGCGTGTGCCTGAAAGCAGGTAGGTGAAAATGTGATCGTAGCTTCTTCCGTCGGAAGTCCTTAAAGGGCGGGAAAGTCTTTTTGCGTCCTTGCCCAGCTTGTCCGCCGAGAGTGAGACAACGGCGTCAGGAACCTTTTCGATAGCCTCGAGCACATAGTCTTCGGCGAAATCGGCCTGGGATTTTACCGGCTGCAACAGAAGGCTAACGCTGCAGCCCCGGATTTTCGCGGCCTTTTCCACTGCCCGGGCGATTATTTCTTGCTCAGTGTCGGGATTAGAGATTATGAGCAGGGCCTGGCCGGCCTGCAGACCCAGGCATTCTTCCACGGCGATCATCGCCGCCCTGGAAAGATCAGCCTCTGTAATAGTATCGGCTACCTTGATTGTGGTCATTTTTTCTGGGCTTCCAGGCTGCGTTTGTACGAAGGTATTCGCGACTGGGGTGCCAGGTCCAGACCGTCTGATTCGCCCCGCGTGAAGTAATGGTAGGCGATCCCCGCCACCATGGCGCCGTTGTCGCCGCAGAGTTCCAGGGGAGGAAAGCGGACGTCCAGATCGCTTCTCGCAGCAAGGCTTCTGCGGAGGTATGCATTGGCCGCCACCCCGCCGCCGGCGACTATCCGCTTGATACCCGTACCTGTAGAGGCTTTTAGCAGCTTGGATAGCAATAGATCTATCGCCGCCTTTCTAAAGGAAGCAGCAATATTTTCCGGACTGCTTTCAGCTCCTGGTCGCTTGAAGCTTTCAAGG
>JAEZSM010000030.1 GCA_023421875.1 Spirochaetota bacterium
GGGGGCGTTTCCAGGACATTCAGGGAGGTTCTCGATTCGCTGCGTATGGTCCGGCCTCACCACGCATACGTTCCGCTTGTCATCACCACCGATGAGAAGCCTGAATATGTGCGCGTTCTTGATCACCATCCATTGTTCCGCACGCAAGACGAATTCCATCGGGTCATCCACCAGCGGATCAACGCCCAGCTGCCGCGCAACGCTGCCAATCCTCTGTTCGCGTCGAACTATCTGGACAGGGAGATCCGCAAGGACCTGGCCAATCATCATCGAGAGACTGCCTGCTTTTCCCGGAACGTCGCCAATGGGCTATGCCGACTAGCTGTTTATATGGTTCACCATAATTACTTCAAACGATTCTGTATCACTGCGCCATGCTGGGATAAGCGGCTGCATGGAGAGGCTGCGGGGATTCCTCGCGCAGTGATCGACGAGGAGCTTTCGGGCTTCTTCTCTGAGCGGCGCTTTCGTTCTCGCGTGAAGCTGTTGCCGACGTTTGAAAGGATTTGGGAGAAAACGTCCCCGACTCCGCTCAAGAGCAATCCTGAGTATGTACCTCACTATGCGCTTGTATAGATTCTTCTCCTTATCCCTGTTGCGCAGGCTTCGTGACACTACTCTGGTATTGACCAGGATAAGTCTTTACGGGCATAGTAGCTTCACCGCGCCCCTGAAGCACGGCAAGGAGCTGTCCATGAGCGAAACACCAGAAAAAAACGAAGGCTACCTGGATTTCATCCGCGAGGCTGTCGCCAAGGACATTGCCGAAGGCAGGACCAAGGAAGTGCGCACGCGCTTTCCTCCCGAACCCAACGGCTGGCTCCATATAGGTCATGCAAAAGCCATATTCGTCGATTTTGGCGTGGCCGAGAGCTTCTCCGGCCGCTGCAACCTGCGTTTCGACGACACTAATCCTGAAAAAGAAGATATGTCCTACGTCAATGCCATAAAGCGCGATGTACGCTGGCTGGGCTATGACTGGGAGAACCGGGAATACTACGCCTCCGACTATTATGAAAAGCTCTACGAGCTAGCCCGGCTGCTCATCCGCAAGGGACTTGCCTATGTAGACGACCTGGACGAAGAGCAGATAAAGGAATACCGGGGTACCAACGTTCCGGACAAAAACAACATCACCTATACACCCCCCGGCAGAAACAGCCCCTATCGCGACAGGAGCGTCGAGGAAAACCTCGATCTGTTCGCCCGCATGCGGGCAGGGGAATTCGCCGACGGCTCCAAGACCCTGCGGGCCAAGATAGACATGGCCCATCCCAATCTTCTCATGCGCGATCCTGTGATGTATCGCATCAGGAGGGAGCCCCATTACAGGACGGGCACTACCTGGTGCATCTACCCCATGTACGATTTCCAGCACCCGCTCTCGGATGCCATCGAGGGGATAACCCACTCGCTCTGCTCCCTGGAGTACGAAATCCATCGTCCCCTCTACGACTGGTTTATTGAACACTGCGAGGTATTCCTCTCCAGACAGATAGAGTTTGCCCGGCTCAACCTGACCCACACGGTGCTTTCCAAGCGCTGGCTCATCCGCCTTGTGCAGGAGAAGAAAGTATCTGGCTGGGACGATCCGCGTATGCCCACACTAGCGGGCCTGCGGCGCAGAGGCTATACGCCCGAGGCCGTCAAGGACTTCCTCGGCCGCATCGGCATTGCCAAGACCGATTCCATGGTAGACATACAGCTACTCGAACACTGCCTGAGGGAGGATCTCAACAAGCGGGCTCCCCGTTATATGGCTGTCCTCCGTCCCCTGGAACTAGTCATCGATAACTGGGCCGAAGGCAAGGTCGAACTCCTCGAAGCGGTGAATAACCCTGAAGACCCGGAGCATGGAAAACGTCAGATTCCCTTCACGGGCAGACTCTGGATCGAAAGGGAAGACTTTCAGGAAGTGCCGCCGCCCAAGTACTTCAGGCTTTTCCCCGGTAATCAGGTGCGCCTGCGCTATGCTTTTATCGTCACCTGCACAGGCTTCGACAAGGATCCCGCCACCGGCGAGATATTGAGGGTGCACTGCAGCTATGATCCGGCGACCCGGGGAGGGGACGCCCCGGACAACAGAAAGGTCAAGGGAACGATCCATTGGGTTTCTGCCGACCAGGCCTGCTCCCTTGAAGCCCGGCTCTTCGAGCACCTCTTCGAGTCCGAGCGGCCCATGGAGATCCCCGAAGGCGGTTCCTACATGGACAATCTTTCAGAAAAATCCCTGGAAGTCCTGGATAACGCCAAGGGAGAGCCGGCCCTGGCCGCACTCGAACCCGGAACATCCGTGCAGTTCGAACGCCTAGGCTATTTTTGCGTGGATACCGATTCAAAACCGGGAGCCCTGGTCTTTAACCGCTCGGTCTCCCTCAGGGACAGCTGGGCGAAAATCGCCAAGAAAATTAACTAGAACGGGGAAACGTGTCCCCTATTCTCGAAACAAGCCGGCTTATGGCCGGTGAAATATAGACAGAGGAAGAAGGAGAAGACATGAAAACGCGTGGAACGATGTTCGTACTCGCAGTCATGGTTGTCGCAGCGTTCGCGCTGGCGTCCTGCGGCGGATCCAAGAGCTCGGAGATCAAGATCGGCGGCATTTCACCGCTCACCGGCGAGGCGGCCACCTTCGGCCAGTCCACCAAGAACGGTATGGAACTGGCTGTCGAGGAGTGGAACGCAGCTGGTGGCGTGCTGGGCAAGCAGATCAAGCT
>JAEZSM010000117.1 GCA_023421875.1 Spirochaetota bacterium
CGGGAAGTATGCCGAAAGGCTCGAAAAGGATGAAGGCAGCGCAGCCCTGGGCTTTGATAGTATCAATTTTTGGAAGGGCCGTATCGGCCTCGTGATCGATGAAGACCGGTTTAAATCCCATGCTGGAGACAAGCCCTGCTTGGTAAGCGGGCGCCAAGGGGCTCACTCCGACGGCGGCTTCCCTGGGGAGCCCGAGCCTTTCCAAGGCGAGGTAGAGTGCTAGATACGGGCTTCTGACAGCGATGGCCACATCATAGCCGAATATTTCCTTGGCGTTCTTCACGAATTTTTCCGTGTACTCGCCCGGCCCTACCGAATCGGTCACCAAACAGGACAGCACGGTATCCATGTCTTTTCTGCGTATGAAGGAACAATACAGGGGTATCATCGGCGGGATTGTACCACTGAGGGGATGAGGGGAACAAGAAGAAAGATGGACAATCTACTTTAAAGAAGATTTATGATGGGAAAAGCAAACAACTTGGTGTTATGGGCAATATCTCATCATTAGTTTCCAGGATAAAATCGACTTCGGCCCCATCGGTAGTGCGGTAATAGGAGAGCGTACCCTCGCCCTCGTAGGAGAGCTCTCGCCAGAGCTGGCAGCCGATCCAGTGCTCGAACAAGCGACCAGGATCAGCGTTGACCGTGTCGATAGTGAGCGGAATACCTGCGGCTGCATTATGGAGAATATGGCGAATGCTTCTGCCTGATAAAAGATTAGTGCCAGTATTCCTGAGTCGCCGTGCGGAGGAAACGCACAGAATAAAGCGGTAACGCTCCTTGTCCTGATCATATAAGAATTGCACGGCATCAAAAATTACCGGTACTGTTTGTGCTTCATCAACGAATACATAACAGCCTTAGGGCCTTTGCATAACTGCGAAACCGTACTTTCAGGAGGTAATTTTACAATATCTGCCATTTTTTTCAAGAAATTATAATTTTTGTGAGCCTCTTGCAAAAGTCTGACTCTATTAGTTTCAAAACAGGTTGAATTTCAAAGAGAACAGAGCTAATAGCAGCCAGCTGCCATAGAATTCATGAAAAACTTGTTCGGCAACAGAAATTTTCCCGGAATTGTAGCTATGAGGATAGACTGCCCCTAGCGTTTCACCTTTACAGGGTTGATGTTATGCGCTTTTCGCCAGCGACGGCGCTATAAAGCACTGCAAGATCTTGATCGCCGCCAGACTTAAGACCCCGCACATCACCTGAAACGTTACTTTCTTGATCCCTCTGACAAAATACGGAGAGGATAAAAGCCAATCCTTCAAATGGGAATTCGCTCGCTCTACCGTCGTCCGTATCGAATAACGGCGTTGTGTGGCAGGATCAAATCCAGGGCGCATATCGTTCCTTCGTTTATTGTGATCAATAATGGCAACTCGGCCTCGTTGTCGAATAAAGGAATCGATGACTTCCGAGTCATAGGCTGCGTCCATGAGCGAATACAAATGGGTAACTCGTTTTTCGGTCATTCTCTCCAAGGGAATGGCCACCTGGGAATCATGAACACCAGCCCCAGTTACCACCACTGAAACTGGAATCCCGCACTCAGTCACATCCAGATGCACTTTATACCCTTTCCAATAGGTGAGATTCCCTTGAGAGTTCTTCTTACAGCCCCAGGAACAGCGCATATCCAATGTGTTCAGGGCTTCTTCTAATGACATGGTCGTTTGTTGTGCGATAACGGGCAGGGCTTTCGGTGGACGCTCTTCGCCTTTCCTGGGTCTGCCTCTTCGATACTTTGTTTTCTTTAGCAACGCCACATCAGATTTCTTGTTACAGGGCTTCCCCCTTGCAGCTATGGCAGTGGAATCCCGTGAGAGGTCGCCGACAAGTCGTTCTGCATAACACTCGCGTATCATGACTTCTAAGCTTTTTTCCATCACCGGGCTTTGAGACAGCATCTCCATACGGCGCGAGAAGGTCGCAAGACTTGGAACCGTTGTAAACCCACAGATCCTTCGCAGGTTTGGATCTGCGATAAGCCGTTTTCGCATATCGTCCATGCTCAGGAGCCTGAAAAAGCTCTTGGCCAGAAAGCTTCGGATAAAGGGTTGTAGATCATACGCAGGGCGCCCGAAACCTGATCCTGTTTCCTGTGGTGAGCTCACGTGCGCTTCTATCACCCGTAGCATCGCAAGAAATGTTCGCTGTTCTTCGGTCAAGTATTCTTCGAACCCTGTCTGTATATCGAAGCTTATTCCGAGAAGTATTTGCATGCCGCCCAGGATTTCGGTTATACTTTTCATTGCGGGGACTTCCTCCTGTTTTTGTTGTCTTGACAACTACATTATACAGGTTCTGTCCCCGCTTTTCATTAAATTTTGCTTACCCTATGACTTTTGCAAGAGCCTCATATGATTATGAATAGGCAAAATTGATGGTAGACGGTTGGGAGGTTGGAATGCGTGGGTGGAAAAAAGTTGCCTTCATTACTAGTATTGTACTCTTATTATCAATGATGGTTTCTTCCTGTGAATTACCGAAGACTTTATATAAAATAAAATTGATACTAGGGCATGGCAATCAAAACGATTTAGGAAAAATTTCTATTTGGGTCACCGGAATGGAACCGGGGGATGGAGGCAAAAACTTAGGCTTTAATGAATGGTTTCCTTCTGCGGGACATTTGGATTATGAAGTATATTTATCAAAACCAAAAGATTTTACTGTCTATGTAGAAAGTGAGACTAACAGTTACTCGAGAAGTTTTGAAATAGAAGATGGCGAAGGTTATTCTTTCTACTATGAATCAATCGATCCAAGTCTGGCGATTCAAGGGCATACTGTAAATTTCTAGATTACTTGATGAATTTTTCATTCCTCAGCAATAAACTATCATAGGCTCTTTGGACAAGTATGGGAAAACGGTCGGCGTTCATGCCGACTTTTTTGTCCAGGACACCGAGGATGAGGGCATTGAGAAGCACTTGGAACATATAAATATCGTCAAGGATTTCTCGTTCTTTGGAAATGTCTTGAATCCGCGGAAGGAGGGTTTGGCTGATGCTGCGATATTCACTTGCCAGGGTTTCGTCACTCAGGAGTCTGGCTATATCTGAAGAAAAAAGAAAACGGTAGAGATTGGGATGCTTACGGCCGAATTGGAGCATATGGCCTGCCAGCGCGATGTACATGCGCAGAGGGTTTTCTGTTGTTTCGTAGAGCTGGAGTTTCTCTTTCAAGCCGGTCCAGAGTACTTCAAAACCCCGTTTGAGAAGAAGCTTTAACAGCGCGTCACGGTTCTCGACATAGTTGTAGAGTGTCATGGGCGAAATTCGAAGCTGGGCAGTGAGTTTTCGGGCCGAAAGATGCTCGACGCCCGAGGTCTCGATTATTGCCATGGCAGCATCGGTAATTACCGACATGTCATCGATTTTCCTGTCTCTACCCATAAGGTCCCTCGTAAGGTAATAATCGTCTGTAGCGGGCTGGCGGTCAATAGTTCAGTACGATGGCGATACACCAGGCGGCGAGCACCGCAAGGATGAGCAGTGCCATGCCTGCGGTTTTTCTGATGCGATCTCCAGGCTGGGATTCTTTGACGCTGGCGGTATGGGCGGCCGCGGCTTGGGGAGCTGCTTCCCAGACCCGCAGCATGAGTGCGTCGGCATCGATCGCTACTGCGCTGGGCCTAATTTTTCCCTTGTATTCCAGCACTCGTTCGTAATAGCCGAAGGCTGCCGCCACAATGGCGCCCAGGCGGCCCGGAAGGTTTAACCCGGGCATGATGGATGCCTTTGAAATAAACATGAGCCCTTCGAATGTTATAGCCCGCTGGAGTCCTTCGAGCAGGGCTCCTTCGGTGATGCGGAGTCCTAAAAAACTGCCCAGGATTTTTCCTGAAGGTATCAGGAGATTTGCGATGACGATTCCCGCGGTGACGGTGATGGTTACGAAAAGCGATATGCGTTTGCCCAGGGCCGCGGCGGCGAGGGCGAAGAGGACAAGCATAAGCGCCTTGGCCGGCAGATTCCCCATGTACAAAAAAGCGGCCATTACTGCAACGCCGGCCAAGGCCATCGGCCCCGGCGAAAAAAACCGCAGGGCTCCGTCCCGGCGCATCGCCCTCGCCGCCGCCGCTTTTTCTTTGCGCGCCCGCTTCTTCGCGCAGCCCTCTTCCCGCTTTTTCGTTCGGTTGGCGGACAGCTTGTCCCAAAAAACCTTCAGCGATCCAGGCTTTTGTTCCGCTTTAGTCTCTTCTTCAACGAAAGGCAGCCCTGCCGCCATGGCATACCACCGGGACACGCTGGCGAATCGCTCAGAGAACAATCCCAGGGCAGTTCCTGTTGCCAGCCCCATGCCCAGAAACAGCGGGGCGATAAGCCAGGCCGTTTCCCGGAACACCAGATAGCGGGCGATGAGAATCTGCGTCGCGTTGGATACCATCGCCCCGGCAATTGAAACGCCAATCTGACTGATGTGCCGCCCGCCCACGCGCCGCAGGCTCCACATGGTCAAGGCTGCGGCCATAGTCCCCGCCAGCGAGAAAAGCGCGATGTATGAAAAAAGCGTGCCCGAAATGATACTCATTCCGATCACCTTGACCAGGGCGAGCACTAAAAACCATTTGAAAGGTAAAATATCTATGGCGATGAGAATAGGCAGGTTTGCGATGCCCAGGCGCATGAAGGGAAGCGGCTTGGGCAGCATGTATTCCACGGCGGAAAGGAAAAAACAGAAGGCCCCTAAAAAGGCGGTGAGCCTGGCTTTGTCGGAGAAAGAATCGGAGATAGGATCAGAAGGTCGATGCATCGAGAGCCTCTAGAGGGTCGCCGGCGCCTTCGATATTCACGAAAACGTTATTGGGCAGGCAGGCTATCCAAAGATTGGCCGTGCCGATGTCGCCAGCGGCCACGCAGGTCTGGTTGGGGCAGGGGGAACTTTCAATATGGACGCTGTTGTTTTCGATGTGGACAACAGTGATCCCCAATGGTCCCGGTACTTCGATAACCGCAGGCCTGTCCAGGGGTTGGAGCCATTCGTCTTCCCATCCGCTGATATGGACCATAAGCCTTCCCTGGCTGTCGGAATAGACAAGGCTTACCGACAAAAAAACCAGGCCGAGTCCTATGGCGGCAATCAGTACATCGAGTAATCTGAAACGGGGAAAGCGTTTTTTCATATTCTGCGTAAAAAAACCAAAAACCGAAGCTTAATTGCCGCAGCCGTCGGAACATCCTTCTTCGCAGCCGCACTCGTCGCCGCATTCGCAGTCGTCCCCACAGTCGCATCCGCATCCGCTGCAGCCGCCTGCGTGCACATGACCGTGGTGGAGCTCTTCCTCGGAGGCTTCGCGCACATCCACTACCTTCACGTCGAAATGCAAGGTCTCGCCGGCCAGGGGATGGTTGGCGTCGATGGTGATTTCCTCGCCGGAAACATCCACCACCGTAACAATCTGCGAACCGCCTTCTCCGCGGGCTTCGAACTGCATGCCCGGCGAAACCTCGGCGTCGGGGCCGAACTCTTTCTTGTTCACTTTGAAAACAAGGCTTTCGTCCCGCTCGCCGTAGGCGTTGCCCGCGGGAATGACACAGTTGACCTTATCGCCCGATTGCTTGCCTTCCAGCTCTTTTTCGAGACCTGGAATGATATTGGAGTTTCCATGGAGATAGACAAGAGGCTCTCCGCCGTCCGAAGAATCTATGAGCTTCCCGGCGGCGTCGCGGAGGCTGTAGTCGATCGTGACCACTTTGTCTTTTTCGATATTCATCATTGTTCCTTTCGGGAAATTCCCCGGGTTCATCGCGCTGGGAATCCCGCGCGGAACTTACTCAGTATTGTCATAGTACTATAATCAAATACCGGGGTCGGAGGCAATCACCCAAGGCCTGTTGGTTACGCTATTTGCCGCCCCGGGCCACCGCCGTAGTTGAAGCAAGTCCCGATAAAAGCTAGGATAAGGCCCTTTGGGAGGTTTTCATGACTGCCCTGCAAGCACTGGCGCTCGGCCTTATTCAAGGAATCGCCGAATTTTTGCCCATCTCCTCCTCGGGCCATCTCGCCCTTTTAAAAGACCTCCTCGGCCTGGAAGAAATACCCCTGCTCTTCGACGTAATCCTCCATGTCGCGACGCTCTTCGCAGTGATAATCGTCCTGCGCAGGCGGATCGCCGCAATTTTCGCCGCCCTCTGGAACTTTCTGTTCCGCCGCCGGAGCGCCAATCCAAGTTCAGGCACCGGGGCCGCCTCGCCTCAGTCGCAGGAACAGGCCCGCAATCTCGCCTATATCCTCCCCATTCTGATCGCCACGGCGGTTACAGGTGTCTTGGGTTATGCCATCCAGGAGTTTTTTCCTTCAGACGGAACCAGGGTGGTATCCGGAAGAATGTTGTTCACCGCCCTCGTCCTGGGCCTTACGTTTTTTGTAAAACCCGGTTCCCGCGTACCGGAAGCGATAGGATGGAAGCGGGCGGCCTTTGTGGGTTTTGCCCAGGGCATCGGGGTCTTCTCCGGCGTTAGCCGTTCGGGCATGACCATCTCGGCTGGCCTTTTCTCAGGCCTTGACCGGGCAACGGCGGGCGAGTATTCCTTTCTTCTTTCAATTCCGGCTATCGGGGGAGCCTTCTTGCTCACGCTCAAAGACGCAGGCGAAATGATGGGAATGGTATCCTACGGAAACCTTGCGCTCTCGGCCTTGGCCGCCTTCGTCTCAGGCTTGCTCTCGCTTAAAATCTTGTTGCGGATCATCAAGGGCGGAAAAATCTACTGGTTCGCCCTCTACCTTATGGCGGTCGGGCTCGTCGGCCTCATTTTTGGCTGATGTGACAGGGTATCGAGACGGAGCTTCCCCATTTCTCTGAATTTCCGCCTTTTTTCTGCCGATAATCGATACTAGCCTCAACGCCTTGTAGGGGCATCGAGGCTGCCATGGAGCGTTCATGTCGAGATTCGCAACAGAAGATGCCGCGGAAGGATTGGGTAACGAAGATTTGGAAAAAGCTTCAGCAAAAAAAAACCGGGACACAGCACCCAAGGCGAGCATCGTGAGAGTAGCCCGACCGCGAAAAACCTCAGCCGAAGCCAAGGCAAAAGAAGGCGCTGCCTCGAGGTCATTTTTCTCGACTCTTAGCGGAAGACTGTTCCTATTGTTTTTTGTAAGCTCAGTTTATTTAATGTTATCAATCTCCATCGCCCCCCTCTGGCCGGAGGGATGGAAAGTCGCCGTCGGCCCAGGGCTTTTTCTCGCCCGGGCTTTTTCTTGGGCGGCCTTTTACATTCCCGCGGCAGGGCTTTTTGCCGCGGTTCTTTCCATGATCCCTAAATTTCTGCCCCGGGCTACCTACCTTTTGGCTTCCTCGGTCATTCCCTTTCTTGCGGTGGCCGCCTTCGCCAAGATTACCACCGAGCCAGGCGCTTTTTTTGAAAACCACCCAGTTTTTGCCGCTGTAGGCCTTTCGTCACTCTATGCGGGCCTGGGTTTTTTGCTCGCCGCCGCTCTGGTGGCCGTAGTCTTCGGGTATGTCAAGCTGGGCGCCTGGCTGCGTTCTTCCGGCCGCTTGCCCGAGAAAAGAGCCAAAAACGCTAAAAGCCAGGATAAGCCAAAAAAAGCGTTCCTGTCGGAATTCCGGTCTAGGATCAGGCAATGGGCCGAGGATAGGAGAACAAGGAAAAGCAAGGCAGAAATCCGTCTTCGCGAGGCCGAATCCCTCTCCATGCCTACTGCCGATATACCCCTGCCTGAACTGCCTCCCTTGCAGGGCTTGCGTGCCGGGCTGGAACGGGATCGCGGCAAAACCGCCGAAGCCTCAGCAGGCCTCGCGGCCGGGGCTTTTGAAGCTTCGGTCCAGGCGGAAGCGCAAACGGCTTCGCTGGAGCCGCGCCTGGTTCCTGCAGCGGCTAAAGGCAGCGCCGATGCCGCCGGCCAGGGGGGCAAGGAAATCGAATTCACTTCCGTTCCCCCACAGGCGGTAAGCGGAGGCTCAGCCCTGGGCGAGGAAGAGAAAAAAGCCCTGGTGCAGCGCATCATTGAGCGCAAGAAAAAAACCTACGCCGTGCCCGTGGACGGCATTCTCAACACCTATCCGGACGGCCAATACTGGGTTATCGACGACAAGACAAGGCGCAACGCCGAGATCCTGCGGGAAACCCTGGCTGAGTTCAATATCGAAGCCGAAGTGACGGGCATTCGCAAGGGTCCTGTCATTACCATGTATGAAATCCTGCCCGCCCACGGTGTTAAAATATCGAAAATAACCAATCTTTCGGACAACATTGCGCTCCGCTTGGCGGCTTCCACCGTGCGAATCGTGGCGCCCATCCCCGGCAAGCATGCCGTGGGCATCGAAGTGCCCAACGAAAAGCGGGCAATCGTTTCACTGCGGGAGATCATCGAGCACGATTCCTTCAAGAATTCAAAGATGGAAATACCCTACGCCCTGGGCAAAGATATATCCGGCGGCGTGCAGTTCTCAGACCTCACGCAGATGCCCCACCTTCTCATCGCAGGCGCAACCGGCTCGGGCAAGTCGGTCTGCGTCAACGCCATCATTCTTTCGGTGCTGTACAAGCGGACTCCCGAAGAAGTTAAACTTATCCTCATCGATCCGAAAATCGTCGAGCTCAAGCTGTACAACGGCATACCCCATCTGCTCACGCCGGTTATCACCGAGTCCAAGCGAGCCTTCCAGGCCCTTCAGTACTGCATTTGCGAAATGGAGCGGCGTTATTCGATTTTGGACAAGGCAGGGGTGCGGGACATAAAAACCTTCAACCGGAGGATTAAGGAACGGGGCATCGTCCAGGAAAAGCTGCCCTACATCGTCGTCATCGTCGACGAATTCGCCGATCTTATGGCAACTACGGGCAAGGAATTGGAAGCTACCCTGGCCCGGCTCGCGGCCATGTCCAGGGCTGTCGGCATACACCTTGTGTTGGCCACGCAGCGGCCCTCCATAGACGTTATCACCGGCCTAATAAAGGCCAATATTCCGTCGCGCATCGCCTTCATGGTGGCCAGTAAGTTCGACAGTCGCATCATCATCGACATGGTGGGCGCCGAAAAACTCTTGGGCCGGGGCGATATGCTCTACTCCGGTGCCCAGGATCCCTTCCCTGTGCGCATGCAAGGCGCCTTTGTCTCGGAAGAAGAAGTTGAGCGCTGCGTAGCTCATGTTAAAACCTTAGGCGAGCCGGAGTACATCGACGACGAGATTTTCTTCGATGAAGAAGAAGAAAACGCCGAACCCGGACTCTTCGACGACGGAGAAAGCGATCCGCTCTTTGAGAAAGCCCTCGAGATTGTCATGCAGCAGGGCAAGGCAAGCGCCTCATACATCCAGCGTCGCCTGAAAATCGGCTATAACAGATCGGCGCGACTTGTAGAGTTAATGGAAGAGCGGGGCATCGTTGGCCCGGCCCAGGGCTCAAAGCCCAGGGATATTCTGCGGAATCCCGAGGTTTTCGGCGGCCATACCGATGCCGGCCAACGCCCCTTTAGAGCCCCGGCTCCAACCCAGGAGGCCTTCGGACCCGATGCCGATTCGGCGGAAACCGAGCAGTAAGGTTAGAAAAACCAGACGCTGTTATTAAAGGCTTTTTGCCCAAGAGTCGATCGCTTCCCAATTCCTGATGTCCAAGGGCATATCCTTGGGAGTCCCGAACATAAAGCGGGCAAAGACTGGTAGCTCCTTTTCGAGCCTGCCGCCGAAAATTTCCGCCGAACGGGCGCCGAGCAGCCCAG
>JAEZSM010000176.1 GCA_023421875.1 Spirochaetota bacterium
GGAATTTGCCCCTGTTAAGGTGGCCCCGGGACTGGAACAGCTGCTTTAGGAGCTTCGCAGCCGTGAGTGCCCCGGGCGAGGCTGCCCGGGCGCCCCAGCTTAGGGGCAGCCTGGGGCTGTTGGGGCAATGGCGGCGGCACGGCGCTACATGGCGCCCGGGCGCTCCTGCGCCAATAGCAGCGAGGGCCTTTACTGTGTTCGAGCCTTCTCTGCCTTGCTCACCGGCAGCTGGGAGAGAACGGCCGCCCCGAGCATGAGAGCGCCGCCGGCGAAAAGCCGGAGCGTCGCGGGTTCGCCGAGTAAAAGCACTCCGCCTATGGCGCCAAAGAGGCCTTCCATTGCCAGAATGATCGAGGCATGCGCCGGCGGCGCCCGGCGCTGGGCCACGATCTGTAGCGTAAAGGCCACCCCACAGGAAAAAAGGCCGCCGTACAGCAGGGGAATAAGAGCCTTGAAGGTTCCCGCAAAGGGCTGAGGCTCAAATATGAGGGCGGCTATGAGACTCAAAAAACCGCACACTGCGAACTGCCCCGCCGAAAGTTCCACAGGGTCCACCCTTGCCGCAAACTTAGCGATCACCAAAATATGGACAGCCCAAAACAGCGAGCCTACCAGCACTAAAAAGTCCCCGGGCGATATGGAAAACTCAGAACCGAATCCTACAGTGATTATGTAAAGCCCCAAAACAGCCACCACAGCCGCTATGTAGTCTTTGAGGCTGGTTTTCCTGCCAAAGAGCGTTGCCAGCAAAGGAACGAGCACTACGTACAGGCTTGTGATAAAGGCAGCATTTCCGGCTGTGGTCGTGACGATTCCCAACTGCTGCAGACTGGCTCCAATAAACATCGCCGATCCGGCCATAAGGAAGGGAAGGCTTTTTGCGGCGAGACGCCCTACTCTGGTGTTAGGGCCAGTCGATGCATTTTCTGCAAGAGAAGCCGCGCTACCAGGCTGAGCAGATCCGTCGGGCGAAGCCGCTTGGCCATTCTTTACGGTTCCATCTGTCCTTACAACGCTGCCGCTTGGCCCAGCTTGGTCTGCGATCATGGTATTTTTTTTTCTATAAATAATCAGAGGAACGAGGATGAGGGCGCCGATAGCATAACGAACCGCGTTGAAGGCATAGGGACCTATGTTTTCCATGCCGACGCGCTGGGCTACAAAGGCGAAGCCCCATATGGCCGCGGTGAGCAAGAGCAAAAGATCGGCGTATAGAATTCCAGCCCGAGATTTCATGATGTTTCCCACATGTTCGGCCTTAGCCTGTGCCGTATTTGTAAAAAGCCGCCCCTTTCGGAGCGGCTTTAGGTGCTATAGGTTGGAAGCTAAAGGCCTTGCGGCCCCTTCGCTTCTCGTGCCGACTTAGTACCTGCGGTCGTTGCGGGGCCTGTCCATGGCCTCGTTCACCTTGATCTGGCGGCCCTCGAACTCGGTTCCGTTGGTTCCGTTGATGGCTGCCTGGGCTTCCTCGTCGCTATCCATCTCGACAAAGCCGAAACCCTTGGACATACCGGTGTCCCGGTCGCTGATAACCTTGGCGGAGGCAACGCCGCCGTAGTTCTGGAAGAGGTTTCTGAGGCTGTTTTCTGAGGTGTTATAGCTCAGGTTCCCGACGTACAATTTCTTTCCCACGATCAAATCCTTCATCCGCCGCTTTCAGGCGGACATCAAATAGTTTATCCGCGAGACCCGCGGATCGGTAGAATTTGGAATCCGAAAGGATCCCGTTTCTCGTCGCTTAACAATCTATCATAAATACTAAACAATAAATAGCACCCCACCCCGGTCCTCCCCGATCCTTGCCCAGTCAAGGGCCAAGACGCGGTCAAAGCCATTCTTTGCGCTTTTTTTGTCGTGTGATACTATTGATGTATGCAGGGTCCGGGCTTTCATTCCCGGGGAAGCGAAACATCAATTCCAAGGAGCTGAAATGAAACAGATAGCGGTAATAGGCATCGGTGGGGTCGGGGGGTTTATCGGCGCCAAGCTGGCACGTCTCGGCGAGCGGGACTCAAATTACAAGGTGAGTTTTATTGCCCGGGGCGCCCAGCTGGAGGCGATCCGCAATGACGGCATCAGGCTGGATGCGGAAGAAGGAAAGATTTCAGCCAGACCCAGCCTGGCTACCGAGCGCATAGCCGATCTGCCGCTTCTGGATTACTGCTTTATCAGCGTAAAAGGGTACGCTCTGAACGATATTCTGCATCAGCTCAAGGGCAAGATCAACGAATCCACGGTAATAATCCCCCTGCTCAATGGAGCCGACATCTACGAGCGCGTCCGGGCGGTGATCAACGTGGGGTATGTGCACCCGGCGGGAATCTACATAAGCTCCTTCGTGCAGGCGCCGGGACATGTGGTGCAGATCGGGCCGGTGAGCAGCATCTTCCTGGGCAAGGAGCCTGATCAGGACAGGGACGACCGCTCCGTGCTTCCCATTCTGGATGCCGCGGGGATCAAGTATATGTGGAAGGACGATCCCTTTGTTGAAATCTGGAACAAATATATTTTCATAGCGCCCTTTGGGCTGGTGACTGCCCAGGACGGCAAGACCCTGGGCGAGGTGTTCCAGTCTCCGGAAGATTTGGCAGAGACGAAGGCGGTGATGGCAGAGGTTGTTGCCGTGGCAAGGGCAAAAGGCATCACGCTTCCCGATACGATCATCGACGACACTCTAACCAAAGCTGCCAAGTTTCCGCCCACGACCCGCACCTCCTTCCAGCGGGACATGGAGCTGAAGGAAAAACCGGACGAACGCGATCTCTTCGGCGGCACTATTCTGCGTATGGGCAAGCAGTTCGGCATTCCCACCCCCCATGCCGAAAGACTCTACGCGGCGATTTTACAAAAAAAACCGCTATAGCTTCTGAGCCAGAGTGCAGCAGTGAATCCGGCGCTTACGAAGAGGCCGAAATAAAATAAGGCTGCCCAGGAACAATCTGGGCAGCCTTGAACCTGAATGAGTATGCTCGATGTTATTTCATTGTGGACAATAACTTTGCCGCGTCTTTGTTACCCATGCCGGCGGCCTTCTGGAGATCGGCCTTGGCTTCGGCGGTTCGTTTGGTATCCTTATAGAGTTCGCCCCGGTAATACCAGGCCGACGCGTTGGGGTCGGCGCTGGAGCCGAAAAGATCGATATATTCGTTAAAAAGCTGTTCAGCCTTTTTTCTGTCCTGGCCGGCTATGCCGGGTAGGACCTGCCAGAAGCGTCCCAAGGCTAGAATGGGGCCGCCGTCGTCGTATAGCTTGTCGGTTTTATAGGCGTTTTCGAAGCCCATCTGGGTTTTGCCCTTAAGTCCTTCGGCCAGCGCTTTGACGATGCTGACGCAATCAGAGTAGGTGCCTACGCAGAGGCCGTACCAGTACCAGCCTTCGATGCCAGTTGGGTTGAGCGTAAAGGCGATTTCGCCGTATTTCATCCCTTCCTTGGTGGCTGCCCTGGCTGTTTCTTTCCAGCCATCGATTTCTTCGACCACAAGGTGATCCCCGTATTTTCGGGCAGCTTCCGCGGCCTTCCAGTTGAGTTCGTAATCGCTGGGCGCCGCAGCCGCGGCCTTGACCGCAGCTTCGTACTTCGCCTTAAGCTCGGCCTCGGTGGCGGCGAATGCTGGGGCTATCACAAGGACCAATAACAGCAACGATGAAATAACCGTCTTTTTCATTGCAGATTCCTCCCGGAGTCCGTAGTACTGCTTAAGACGAAGCCTACACGGGCCCATGCCCTGGGTCAAGCCGGAGCGCCCGACGCAGTGCCCGTCGCCCCGGTATAAAGGTTTGCGAGGAGACTCAGCGCAGCTGTAAGGTCGCCCCAGCGGTCAGGCTCAGCGCGGCAATGATGTTCTCCGTGGTATTGCTGGCAGCCTCGGTCCAGTAAAGGTCGGGGTATTGGGAGGTGCCGCTGGCCGATCCTCCGAAAAAGCGGCCGTTGAGGAAGATCTCCGAGCGCTCGTCCAGGGCTATGCCACCCCGTACCGAGGCGTCCAGGATGGAGCCTTCGAACTGGAAATCGGCGCCGTTGAAAAAGGCACTGGAAGCGTAGCTGCCGGTGGCCTCAAAGGCCAGGAACCCCGCTTTGCCCAGACCGAGTCTGCCGCCCACCGAAAGGGCTGGCACGATGCCGAGGTTCTGGGAAACCACGAGCTGCCCATTGGCACCGCTTTTTTCCTCGAAACGTATAGATGCATTGCGGAGCTGTATGGCCAGGCCGCCCGAGAGGTTGCTGCGGCTGTCTCCTAGGAAGCGGTAGCGGTAGGTTGTCCTGTAGAAGGGGAAACTGTAGGTGAGCTGCATGGGAGTGCCTGCGGCAAAGGTGACATTGTCGATTTTCACCGCCGTCTTGAATTTGACATCCGTAACGAGCTCTAGGGGCTGGTAGAGGAAGGATACTTCGTGCATGTCGGCGATGGTGGCCCCCAGGGTATAGCGATCGAAGAACGAAAGGATTTCCTGGCCTCCCTGTTTGACAAAATCGAAGGTGTCGTTGCCGTCCGCCAGGGTACCCACCCTGTAGGTATGGTTGAGCAGCTTGAGGGCGCCGCCTTCGGTTTGGGCCCAAACCTCCACGGGAACCTGGGCGGAAAGGCTCGTCAGGCTAGCTGACAGGAACAGTACTGCGGCAATGCTTGTCTTCACAAAACGCCGGCTTAGACCGATTCTGGACTTTTTCATGATGGCTCCAAACAAGGAGCCATCATGAAAAAGTCCAGAATCGGTCTAAGC
>JAEZSM010000221.1 GCA_023421875.1 Spirochaetota bacterium
GCATCCCGAAGTAGCTGAAATCGCCCTCCCTGTAAAGGTTTTTCCGCTGCAGCTCTTCCCTGGGCAGGCCCATGACCTGAGAAAGGGCATCCAAGGCCGCCTCGAACACAAAGAAAGCCTGGGGCGCTCCGAAGCCCCTGAATGCGGTGAAGGAGGGAAGATTAGTCCTGCACATGTGTCCGACCACCTTGCCATTGGGTACCCTGTAGGAGCCGGTCGCATGGAGGAGGGTGCGGGCCAGGATGGCGGGAGAGAGGTCGCAGCTGCAGCCGGAGTTCTGGAAATACTCGGCTTGGAAGGCGATGAGGCGTCCCTCTTTGTCAGCGCCGATTCTGAAATCGCTGGAGTAGGGGTGGCGCTTTCCTGTGGTCCTGAGATCGGTCTTCCTGTCCAGGTAGAGCTTGACCGGTCTTTTGCTCACCCTGGCGCCGAGCGCCGCAAGGCAGGCCCAGAGTGCAGCCTGGTCCTCTTTGCCGCCGAAGGCTCCACCCAGCCTGCGGGTTTCCACCTCTACCTTGTTCATGGGCAGCCCCAGGCTCCGGGCAACCGCCCGCTGGACACCCGTCGGCCCCTGGGTGCCGGAAATGACGAAGATCGTACCGTTGTCCCGCAGTTCGGCATAGGCTCCCTGGGTTTCCAGGTATACGTGTTCCTGGCCGCCCGAATCGACCCTGCCGGAGACCACGAATAGGCATTTTTCGAAGGCTTCTTCCGCCTCGCCCCAGGCAATGCTCCTGGAGGGAAGGATGAAGTCGCCGGCTGCCGCCGCCGCCCTGGGGTCGGTGCGGGCGGGCAGCGCTTCATAGTCCACGGCCAGGGCGGCGGCGGCCTTCCTGGCCAGCTGACGCGTTCCTGCCAGGACAAGCGCGATAGGCTGTCCCCAGTACTCCCACTCTCGTTCGGGCAAGACCGGTTCATCGGCCTTGGTAAAACCGATCTGATTTTCTCCCGGCAGGTCGGCGGCGCTCAGGACCCTCACCGAAGAATCCAGCGCGAGGGCTGAACCCGCATCGATGGAGAGAATCTTTCCTCTTGCGCAGTCCGAAAGCCGGACAGCCGCGTGAAGGCAGTCCTTCGGCTCCGGAAGGTCGTCGATATAGCGTGTCTCGCCCTTCAAATGGGCGACTGATTCGTCAATCGTCTTCATGGCTCGAGCTCCTCAGCAATGCCCTCCCGGGCGAAAAAACGCAGGAAGTGTGCCTGCACGAGCCTGCCGATCATGGATCGGCGGTAGGCCGCCGATCCTCGCACATCGTCGATGGGACGCACTTCTTCCTCCGCCAGTTTTTTGACGCTCCGGCAGAGTTCAGCCAGGTCTTTTGCCTTGGCTCCCTTGATGCGGCTTCCCTCCATGGCGGCCGCAGCCTTCGAAAGGAGCAGGGGAACTTCCGCCACCCCTCCCGCGCTGATGCGCACCGAACGGGCGAAGGCGTCATCCAGTCTGAAGGACATTGCTGTGTTGACCGCGGCGATATCCAAATTGTCCCGTTTTGCGGCTTTTTCAAAGGAAAAGAACAGCCTGCCCCCCCGGGCTCCGAAACCGATGCCTCCCTCGAATCGGCCGGTCAGAGATTCTCCGCCCTGTTCTCCGTCGTAGGCACCCGAGCCTGAAAACTCAGTGCCTTCGCTGCTGGCCGGAAGCAGAATCGCCGCGATGAATTCGTTTTCCTTCAGGGCGGTTTTCTTATAGCCTGTAAAAAAAGTATCCAGGCTCTGGCGCCGCGTATCCCCCTCAGCCTTAGCCAAGCTTCGTATCTCCACCCAGGCTCCCAGGCCAAGGAGCAGGGCGCTCAAATCAGCCACCGGCGAGGCATTGACGATATTGCCTCCTAGGGTTGCCAGATTTCTTATCAGGGTGCTGGCAAACTGGGTTTCGTACTGCTCTATTCCAGGAACATTTTCCCGCAGGGCTTCAGCGGCGAAGAAATCGCTGACCCTGAGCGCAGCTCCCAGACGGAGCCAGGATCTTCCATCCGCGTCAAGCCGGGCGATCTCGGAATAACCCCGATCGGAGCCTAACAGGAGTGGAGAAAAGCCTTCCTCAGGCTCGGGATTTCTCACGTAAAAATCCGTTCCGCCGCCCAGGACAATACCCTTTTCTGCCCAGCCCTTCTCTGATGATGTTCCATCCCGGGCGGGGATAGATTCAGCGGCATTGGCGTACTCCAGCACCGAGGCCGGCAGGACAGCTTTTTCGACCAGGACTCTGAGCCTCTCCAATCTGTCGTCGGGCAGATCCGCAAATTCCTTCGCCAGCCGCCCTGCGGCTCTGCGTATCGCACCATAGCCCGTGCATCGGCAGAGGTTGCCGTCCATGGCCTTCAGCGCCCCCGCCGCGTCGAGGCTTGTCGATTCGGCCAGCCAGGCGCTGAGGCTGATGATAAAACCGGGACTGCAAAAGCCGCACTGACTGGCATTTTCTTCCAGAAAGGCCTTCATGACGGGGCTCATGCCGCCGGGAACCGAAGCTAGCCCCTCGATGGTTATCAGATGCTTGCCTTCCAGGGCTCCCAGGGCAAGAAGGCAGGAGGGCACCGCCCTGTAGCGGGGAACCCAGCCCTGTCGCCCCATAGCCAAGGCGCCGTATACGCTGTCCCTGCCTCCGGACCTTGCCGGAACAAGCTCTCCCAGCATTACCGCGCAGGCTCCGCAATCCCCTTCGCGGCAGCCCTCCTTGGTTCCTTTCAAGCCTAATTCTAAGCGGATAAAATCCAATGCCGTCCGTCCGCCGGAGGTCCTGGGGCTCACCCACTCGCTGTTGACCATCACCCTCATGCTGCCGCCCACTTCAGTGCTCATTCTTGTCCTTCTTTTCTATGTATAGACTTACAGGGGCAAATCGATCCACATCGATCAGCCCCGCGTCGGTGATCTTCAGGCTGGGAATGACCGGCAAGGCCATGAAAGAGAGCGTCATGAGGGGCGAAGGATTGGCGACCCCTTCCTCCGCGAAAAGCTCTTCGAAGCTTCTCAGCCGCTGGATGACGAAATCGGCGTCCCGGTCGCTCATGAGGCCTGCCACCGGCAGGGGAAGGTCCAGGAGTATCTCATCTCCCACGGCGTAAACGAGGCCCCCTTTGAGCTTGTTCAAATGCTTGGCCGCCTTGAAAATGGACCTGTCGTCCACGCCCGCGACGATCATGTTGTGGGAATCGTGACTTATCGTCCCGCCAATTGCCCCCCGACGCAGCCCTAGTCCCCTGATAAAGCCCTTGCCGATGCGTCCTGAGCCCGAGTGCCGTTCTATGACGAATATTTTAATAAGGTCTCTTTCGATATCGGCGACGCAGAGACCGTTTTCCACCGTGGGGAACTCCTGGCCGCTTCCGGTGATGATAGACCCTGCCTTGGCTTCTATGACCCGGATGGGACAAGCCTTGTCGGGGATTGAGAAATCCTCGGCTGAGAGCAGCTTGAGATTGACCGAATCCCGTATTGGCATGGGCTTGCCAGCGAAATCTATCAGGAGCCTTCCATTTTCCGCGATCAGCCTGCCGGCCTTAAATACTTTTTCTGCCTTAAAATCATCGAAGGAGGTAAATACGACAAAATCTGCTTTGCGCCCCGGGGCGACAGCTCCCACGCTTCTCATATCGAACCATTGGGATGCGTTGAGGGCGGCTATACGGAAGGCATCGATGGGGGCGATCCCCCCCGCGAGCAAAAGTCGCAGGGCGTGGTCCATGTGCCCTTCGTCCCGCAGGTCGTTGGAGTGCCGGTCATCGGAGCAAATCATAAAGCGAGATACTGCCTGGGCTGTCACCGCGGGCAGAAGGTTTTTAAGGTCCTTGGCGGTGGAGCCCTCCCGCAGCATGATGTACATGCCTTTGGACAGTTTTTCCCGGGCCTCATCCGGGTTGGTGCATTCATGGTCGGAGCCTATGCCCGCCAGTATGTATGCCGAAAGCGATGCTCCCGACAGACCAGGCGCATGACCGTCGATAGGCCTGCGGGCGCTGGAAAAGAAAGCGATCTTATCCATGAGGCTGCTTTCTTTGGCCAGAACCCCTGGGTAGTTCATCACCTCCCCAAGGCCAAGCACCCGTTCGTCGTGGAGAAAAGGATACATGTCCGAAGCGTAGAGAGCCGCTCCGGAGGTGTCGAATTCCGTGGCGGGCACGCAGGAGGGCACCATGTAAAAGATGTCCAAGGGAAGCCCCTCGGATGCGCTGAGCATGAAACGCATGCCGTCGTAGCCCAGCACATTGACGATTTCGTGCGGATCCGCCACCACTGTGGTGGTTCCCCGGGGCAGCACCACCTTAGCGTACTCCGCGGGCGTGAGGAGGGAGGATTCAATGTGAACGTGGGCGTCGATGAGGCCTGGGGCCAGGTACGCGCCCCCAAGATCGATGCACTCCCTGGCTTCCTGATTGTCGTTCAGTCCGACGACGATGCCGTTCTTTATGGAGACGCTGGCGTTTTCCATGATGCGGCCGCTCAGGACATCCACGAGTCTGCAGCCTGTTATCGTGAGGTCGCAGAGCGTTCGGCCGGCCGCTGAGTCGATAAGCTCTTTGTCCATTGCTCCCTCCTAGAAATAGTCTGCAGCGCTTTCATGATAGCTGCAAACAGGATAGGGCGCAATGATTTTTTCCTGTCCGGCGGCCTACTTGTCCTCTCGCATATAGGCTTGGCTGAGGGCTGCCGGAGCCCCAACCTTCTTTGAAAGCGCCTCCCACCAGGTTATAAGCACCAGCACCGCAATGGTTCCCAGATAGGGC
Source organism: Spirochaetota bacterium (assembly GCA_023421875.1). GTDB lineage: Bacteria > Spirochaetota > Spirochaetia > Treponematales > Rectinemataceae > UBA2256. Next base: position 4,725 of record JAEZSM010000221.1, read on the forward strand.
AACATGTTGAGGAAGGCTGCGGGAATTGTCGTGCCCGCCGCCTGGAGCCTGAACTGCACTGCGTTGATTCCTCCAAAGAGCAGGGCTCCCCAGAGAGAGCGGGCCGGATTCCACATGGAGAAGATAACCAGGGCGACGACGATCCAGCCGCGGCCACCGGTGATGTTCTCCGCCCAGCCGGGAGTGTAGGAGAGCGAAAGATGGGCGCCGCCCAGCGCGATAAAGACACCTCCGAGTATTGTGTAGAAATACTTGGCCTTGATCACGTCGATACCCATGGCATCGGCTGTCTGGGGATCCTCCCCGATGGAGCGGAGCCAGAGGCCGGGCCTTGTCTTGTAAAGGAAAAACCAGCTTAAGGGAATGAGGAGGTAGACCAGATAGCTGAGAATGTCCTGATTCAGCACTGCGGAAAGGATGGGGATGTCCGAAATGCCCTCGAAGGACGCAGGCACGAAGCGGGCGCCCTTGAGGCCCACCAGCCTGAAATTATTGGTCGCCGGACCGAGGCGCTGGCCTAAAAAGCTGGCAAAGCCGCTGCCGAAGAGGGTGATTGAAAGACCCGACACTACCTGGTTGGCACGCATGGTGACGGTGAGAAATGCGTGGAGGGCCGCCATGGCCGCGCCCACCGCCGCGGCCACCAGAAGGGCCAGGAAGAGATTTTGCGTATAGAAGGACGCGGCAAACCCCGTGACCGCGCTCATCAGCATGATGCCCTCAATGCCCAGATTGAGTATGCCCGCCCTTTCGGTGAAGATCTCGCCGATAGTGGCAAAGACTAAGCTGGTCCCAGCCCGTATGGTTATCGCTAAGATCGATGTGAGCATGTCCATCAGGCTTCTCCTTCGACGCAAGTACCCTTGCTTTTCTTCGGCCCCCTGCCCAGGATCCGTATCCTGTACTCAGTAAACCGCGATCCCGCCAGCATGGGGAAGAGGATGAG
>JAEZSM010000013.1 GCA_023421875.1 Spirochaetota bacterium
ATCACCCCTTCCTGATAGCCTAGCTTACGCTTTTCTATATTCATTTTTCCCTCCGCCTCAGGTCGACAGATTCCGCAGGGATATAAAAAAGCCCGCCGGAACCTTTGCTCGGTCCGGCAGGCTGCAAGTTGGCCTGTTGCTGACGCCCGGTGAAGGCGTGGATACCGCTTCACCTGCTCCGAAATCGAATACAACTATAGGTCAGCCGTCGCTGCTAGTCAAGTTCGAGCTTTGGTCTTGTGGCGCCGCTCCGGCGGGGCTGCGCCAGAGTCGGGCCTTGGACTGGTGTCTTGCTGTATCAAATCACTATCAACGTATAGTCCCGGGAACCGAGGCCGATTTTTTCGGCGTGCTCGAGGCAAGTTTTCCATTCCGAATCCGGGCTGGTGTTGGTAAAATGGTCGTGGCGGTCGATAAACCTGTCATCCGCCCTGTTGTCGCCCAGCACCGACGCCGGAAGAGGCGCGGCCTTGAGGCAGGCGTCCACGCAGGCTTGGTCCAAGGCCAGAGGATCGAAGGAAGCGAACATGCCGATATTCGGCAATATGGGCGCATCGTTTTCGCTATGACAGTCGCAGTAGGGGGACACATCCACCACCAGGGAAATGTGGAAGCTGGGGCGTCCGTCCACCACAGCCTTCGTGTACTCCGCCATACGTCGGTTGAGCACTTCGATAGCTGCATCCTCCCTGAACACGATGGCGTCGTAGTTGCAGGAACCTAGACAGCGACCGCAACCCACACAGTTTTCCGTGATCACCCTTGTTTTCTTAGCTGCCGGATCAAATTCCAGGGCATTGTTGGCGCACTCCCGCAGGCAACGTCGGCAGCCCGTACAGAGCGCCTTTTTTATATGTGCCTTGCCACCCGAAAGTTGTTCGGTCTTGCCAGCCCTGGAGCCGCAACCCATGCCGATATTCTTGATCGCCCCGCCGAAGCCAGTCATCTCATGACCTTTGAAGTGTGTGAGGCTAATGAATACATCCGCGTCCATGACGGCCCGGCCGATTCGGGCTTCCTTGACGTACTCTCCTCCGGCCACGGGAACGCCGATATCGTCGGTACCCTTGAGCCCGTCACCGATTATTATCGGACAACCCGCCGACAGGGGTCCGAAGCCGTTTCCCAGGCGCATTCCAGATGCTCCAGGGCGTTCTTGCGCTTGCCGGGGTACATGGTGTTGCAGTCGGTCAAAAAGGGTTTGCCGCCTAATTCCTCGACCGTATCGGCGACGGCCTTGGCGTAGTTGGGCCGCAGGTAGCTGATATTGCCCAGTTCGCCGAAGTGCATTTTAATGGCCACGAACTTGCCGCTGAAATCGATCTGTCCAATACCGGCGGCCTTGATCAACTTTTTCAGCTTTACCGGAAGGCAGTCACCGAAGGCAATGGTGCGAAAATCTGAAAAGTATACCTTGGCTTTTTTCATTTCGAGTCTCCTCCTGGTGATCTTTGAAAATGACTATATACGATTTTTCGATGATTCGAAAACCATCTACTCGTTATTAAAATCCCGTACCGAGAACATCGACTCCACCGTTGCCATGTAATCAGCCTTGGAAAACCGCGGGGTGAATTCTTCTATGATCCGCCGGGCGGCCACTCCTTTGTTGTCGAGCAGCAGTTCGGCAGCGCTGAGCAGGATTTCCGCCGGCCGAAGATAAGCCCGGGCCGGATCGGTGGGCTCGAAATCCTTGGAGTGGATGGTTCCGGTAAAGCCCGAGCAGCCCAGCTGACCTGTGGGGACCAGGCAGGCTACGTCGCCGATGTCGTCGGAAGCGGTGGACTTGTCGTCGAAGGCGATCCGCCCGGGGGCTTCGAACTGCAGCGCGGCCTTGCGCAGGACCTCGCCCAAGGCGGGGCTGGGATGGAAGGGTTGGTAGCCGGGGCTGTCGGTGATGCGCAAGGCCGCGCCGAGGGCCAGGGCCCCCGCACGAAACGAACGGTCTACCTTTTTGGCGGCATCCGCAAGGGCAGCCTGGTCCCATGCGCGGACATAGGTTTCGATGACAGCATTGGCGGGCACGATATTCACCACCGTCCCTCCCTCGGAAAGGATAGGATGTATCCTCACGTGGTCCTCGTCCTTAAAACTGTCCCGCTGGGCGTGGATCGCCTGCAGGGCCAAGCTCGCGGCGCTCAGGGCGTTGATGCCGTCCTCGGGGTGGGCGCCCGCATGAGCTGGCTTACCAATAAACTCGGCCCGCTTTGCCATGAAGCCGCTCAAGCTTCCGTTTACCGTGAGGTCCCGGGCTGCAGAATCCTCCATGGAATGGTATTTGAGCACCAGACAGGGCTTGTCGAATACTCCCAGGCGGATCAGTTCCTGCTTGCCCGAGAGAAAATGCAGTTCCCCAGCCTTCTTTAGCTCCATTCTGCGGGGAAGCTGCACGTATTCCTCCGCCGGCGCTCCCACAAACAAAAGCCGCATTCCTGCCCGCTCGGGAAGCCCGGATTTAACCAAAGCCTCGAACACCGAGGCCATGACCGCGGCCTGGGCATAGTGACCACAGGAGTGCGCCATGCCCTCAGGTGCTCCGGGTGTGGGAAGAGCGTCGATATCGGCCAACAAAATCAAGGCGGGAGCCTCGGGATTGCCGCATTCCGCCATTACCGCTGTCCTGGCAAGACCGTCGGTAATTCGAAGGCCTCCTATCGCTGCGACAGCAGTGCCGCTGAGAAATTCCTGAAGTGTTTTCTTTGTTTCAAATTCGAAAAACCCAGGCTCTGGCAGAGCTTTAAGCTTAGCGGCGAGCCGGTAGAGCGCTTCCTTGTCGATACTGGGCATAGCTGCCTGCTGCTGCTTGTTCATGGCCGACACTCCTTGAATTTCCTTTAAGGAATCTTTTAGCAATACCCCATACTAGTCTCCCGAATTAGTCAATGCTAGATGAGAGGGTTCAGGCGCCCGCAGCAGCCCCTCGGACGGCTTTACTCGAATCGCTAATGATGCTATTCAGTTGGGATAAGATATTCGTCACCCCAGTAGCGGGGTGTACAATAAAAAGGAGCGATTCAATGAAAAAACTCATCACGGTCGTTGCTCTGCTGCTGGCATTCGCCATAGCCATGCCGACCTTCGCCCAGGCTCCCGCCAAAGCGAGCGTCTTCCTTCTGATTTCCGGATCCTTAGGAGATAAGGGATTCAACGATTCCGCCAAGGCCGGGCTGGACATGATCAAGCAAAAGTTCGGCGACAAGGTAACGGTCAAATACACCGAACTCGGCTCGGACACCACCAAATACGCCCCTTCCCTGGAGGATGCAGGCGCCGAAGGTTACTCGGTAGTGCTCTGCTCCAACAACTTCAACAGCGCCGTGCAGGAAGTAGCCGGCCGCTATCCCAAGACCCTCTACGTCATGTACGACGGCTGGATTGCCGCCGATATCGGCAACGTACACTCCATCCAGTACAAGAATTCCGAAGCCGGCTACCTGGCAGGAGCCCTGGCCGGACTGGTCACCAAATCCTCAGGCGATGCCCGCCTCAATGGCGACAATGTAATCGGCTTCATAGGCGGCCGTGATATCACCGGCATCAACGACTTTTTCGTCGGCTATATAGCCGGCGCCCAGAAGGTCAATCCCGCGGTAAAGGTTATCTACAACTACGTCAATTCCTTCACCGATACCGCCAAGGCCAAGGACCAAGCCCTTATCCAGATCAAGACCTACAATGCCGACGTGGTCTACCATGCCGCCGGACGCGCAGGCTTGGGACTCTTCGACGCCGCTGTGGAGACCAACAAGTACGCTATCGGCGTGGACACCAACCAGGCCGCTCTCTTCGCTTCCGAGCCTGCGAAGGCTAATCTCATCCTCACCTCCACCATGAAGCGCGTAGACCTCACCCTCTTCCAGGCTGTCAGCGCCTTTATGGAAGGCAAGAAACTGGGCGGTCAGAAAGTGTATGTGGGTGCCGCCGAAGGCGCCATAGCCTACGCACCCTTCAACAGCGCAGTTCCCGCTTCCTTGCAGAAGGAGTTGGAGAAGGTGCAGAATGAAATCAAGGCCGGTTCGGTTAAGATCCCCTCGGCCTTCACCATGAGCGCCGACGAAATCAACAAGCTCAGGGATTCGGTAAACGCCGCCAAGAAATAATGGCGCTTCAGCTTAAAGCGGGTACTTAGACCGTACGGCCTTAGCACCCGCTCGCGGCACTTCGTGGCAAGCATGTCATCATATAGTGCAGCGGTGCCCGGGACCCCTGGCCAGGGGTCCCGGGCACATTCTCTATTCAATAAATACTTTACGACAACTTTCCAGGGAGGATGAAGTGGACTATCTGCTTCGAACAGAACGCCTGAGCAAGGTATACCCAAACGGGACCCTTGCGAACAAACAGGTGGACTTTGCCGTCGCCAAGGGAGAAATTCTCGGCCTCGTGGGTGAGAACGGCGCAGGCAAGTCCACCCTGATGAAGCTGCTCTACGGAGAAGAAGCCCCCAGTTCGGGGACTATCTACCTGGAAGACAAGCCCGTCAGCTTCACATCTTCCCAGGATGCCATTTCTGCAGGCATAGGGATGGTGCACCAGCACTTCATGTTGGTACCTTCCCTGAGCCTGGCTGAAAACCTGGTTCTCGGCCAGGAGCCGAAAAAAGGCGTCCACGGCTTTTTCGACCTGGAAAAAGCCGTTGCCATCACCGAGGAGTTGGGTAAAAAATACAATCTCAAGGTCCTCGCCCGGGCGCGGGTGGTGGATGTCTCTGTTTCCATGCGCCAGAAGCTGGAAATACTGAAAGCCCTCTACAGGGGCGCAAAAATCCTCATTTTGGACGAACCCACGGCAGTCCTCACCCCCCAGGAAACTGACGAACTCTTCGTGGAGCTGCAGGTTCTCCGCTCCCACGGACACACTATTATTTTCATAAGTCACAAGCTGAACGAAATTTTCAAGTTCTGCGACAGAGTGAGCGTGATGAGGGACGGCAAGTTGATCGGGACCCACAATGTCGCCGACGTGGACCGCCAGACAATTTCCAACGAAATGGTGGGCAGGGAGGTCATGCTCTCGGTCAACAAGAGCAAGGCCAAGGCAGGAGAAAAGGTCCTGGTCGCCAAGGACCTCTCCTACATCGACGACTTCGGTATCCCTGCACTAGACCATGTGTCCTTAGCCCTGCGTAAGAGTGAAATCCTAGGCGTCGTGGGCGTGGACGGCAACGGCCAGTCCGAACTGGTGCGCATCCTTACTGGATCGGCTCGCACTCTCTCGGGTTCGGTTTCCGTGAAGGGTAAAAACCTGACCAACCAGAAGCCTGGCGCCCTGCGCAGGGCTGGAATGGCCCACATCGCCGAGGACCGGATGACCGTAGGCACGGCCCTGCCCGCCAGTATTGAAGATAATCTCATGGCTGACAGGTATTTTCGCTCCGAGTACAAGGGCAAGGCGGGATTTTTAAAACAAGCGGCCATGGCACAGGCCGCAGCTGAAATTGTCAGCACCTTCGATATCCGCTGCAAGTCGGCCAAACAGCCGGTGGCCAGCCTTTCAGGCGGCAATATGCAGAAGGTTGTCATAGGCCGGGAATTTACCGCCGATGCCGACATCCTCATCATCGCCCAGCCCACCCGGGGCGTGGATGTGGGCGCCATCGAATTCATACACCGGCGTATCATTGAAATGCGGGACCAGGGCAAGGCCGTTCTTCTGGTATCTTCCGATCTGCAGGAAGTCATGTCCATGTCCGACAGCCTGGTGGTGATGAATTCCGGCAAGATCGTGGCCTACTTCGATGATGCTTCGGCCACCACGGACAAGGAGCTTGGGCTCTACATGCTGGGCTTGAAGAAACAGACCCCTGAAGAAATCGAGAAGGTGCTCCATGAATAATATAAAAACCCAACGCCCCGGACCTTTCGCCTCGATAAAACTCTTCTTTACCGACAGGGACAAGCTCGAGCCGGCGGTTATCACCCTTCTGGCGGCTATCTTCGCGATTTTAATGGGAGTCGGCCTCATCTTTATAGTGTCTAAAGACCCTGTTACTTCCACGAAGAACTTTCTCCTCGGACCAATCTTGAGGACCTATAATTTCTACTATCTGCTTGTCGCAATGGTGCCCATTACCTTTACCGGCCTGGCCCTCTGCATAATCTACCAGCTCAAATACATGAGCCTTATCGTGGATTCCAGCTTCTACACCGGGGCCATGGTGGCCACGGCGATCGGGGTAAGGCTCGCCCTTCCCGCAGGCTGGCATCCCGTAGTGGCCATGCTGGCCGCCGGTCTTGCAGGAGGCCTTATAGGCACCCTGCCGGCCATACTCAAGATCAAGTGGCGAGCCAACGAACTGGTCTCCTCGCTGATGTTCAACTACGTGTTCTACTTTTTCGGCAGCTTTGTCATCCTCTACTTCTTGAGGGACAGAAACCAGACGATTCTGGCTTCCATGCCCTTCCAGAAGACCTTCGCCCTGCCCAAGCTGGTGGAGAACACCCAGCTCCACGCAGGCTTTATAATCGCTGCGGTTTTTGTGGTGCTGGTGTCCATATTC
>JAEZSM010000057.1 GCA_023421875.1 Spirochaetota bacterium
CATTGGCGGGGCAAGCTGGCCTATGTTGACGATGAGAAGATCGCCCCTCATCACGTCTGGGTTCCCTTGAACAGGGGATCTTTGCCGATGGAGCCTTCGAGGACCTTCGCATAATCGCCCTTGGCCAGACGTTCGATACGCTGCTCTGCCCGTTCCAGCTCCCGGGCAGCCTGGGCTGCCGCGGAGCTCGAGTCTTCGATTTCATCCTCCAAGAAATTTCTCAGGGAAGCTGCCGAGCGGCGTAGATAGGACATTTCCCGGTCCTGGTAGGCAGCCAGGCGCTGGGCATACCAGTCCGAGCCGAGAACATAGTCGCGTTCGAAGAGACGGCGCAGCTCGGGATCGTGGATGCTCTTGCCATCGTAGCTTCCGGTGGCCATTACCCAGAGCAGGGCTTTCAGGGGCGGTATGGCCGCCTCCACCGAGCCGTCGTCTATGTAGGCTTTGGCCGAGCGCTCCATGGCCTGGCAGATGTTTTCGATCCCATCGACAAAATCCGGAAGGGACTGCAGTTCGGGCCTGAGCATATCGTCGGTGAAGACCGCCGCGGGGGTGTCGAAAAGACGACCCAAGTAGGTGGCGGCGAAGAGGGGAGTGATGCGCCAGCCCAGGCGGGAAGCCTGGATTGTCCTGCCTTCGTACTCGAAGTCCTGCAGCTGTTCCAGGTATCCACTGGCCTTGAGAAATTCCGGATCCCGCTCTTCGGGGCTGAGGCGGGACCAGAGCTCGGGCATCAAGAGGGAGATGTCGTGTTCGACCTTGTACTTGGGTCCAATGTAGCCTGCGGCGGTGGTAAAGCCGGAATAGCCGGTGAGGATGTAGGAGAGCAGGGCGTTGTTGAGGTCGGTGGTGGCCACCAGGGCGTTGAAGGGCCCCTTGGTAAGTGCTCCTTCGCTGCCTGCTCCGGTGGTGGAGGGGCTTTTTCCCGTGAGGGAGCAGATAAAATCCATGAAGAGTTCGGGCAGTTCCTGGTAATGGATGGGCCCGTAAACTGCCAGGGGGCGGATTCCCGCTTTTTTATCCGACGGATTGTTCCTCCGGCCGGGCAGGATGGCGCCCACGGGGTGGAGAACCCTCTCCTCTGCCTTGACTTTTCTGTACAGCCTGGGGCCTAAGTCGGCCAAGTATCGCTCCCGGGGATTCACGTAGTTGGGGTCGAGCTGGAGATAGCGGGGGTTCTTGGATGGAGCACCGTTGACGATTCTGGGTTTGTCCGGGGCGGCGAAGAATTCGAAGTCCGGATCCCGGGCGGCTTCGGTGATGAAGTGTTTCATATCCTCAGAGTACTCGGAGAACTGGACGGTCATCTGGACAAATTCTTCCGCCGCCTTTCTGGACAGGGGCTCGAAGTTGCTCAGGAAGTTGTCCGGCCTGGACAGGTCTTTTTCGGTCTGCTTGTCGTAACCCCGTATTACCGCATCGTCGGGGCGCTGGAAAAACCGGGCTTCGACGTTGTTGCAGAATTTTAGGCTGGGGTGGCGGCACGCCCACTCGGGCAGGTTGCGCAGGGAACTGCCGGGGACCACCGTGGAGGCGGTGATGTCGTCTTCCCACTGCTGTTTTTCGGCGGGCATGAAGTCTTGCCTGAGCTTGAAGCTGCGGCGCAGGCCCTCGGGCGTCTGACCGACCCTGAGGTAAGAACCCAGCACGGGTCGGTTTTCGAATTTTAGTATGTTGCCCGTCGTGCCGTTGACGACATCCACAGAAAAATGGGAAAGCCAGTCGTCGTTCCAATCGGGGGTATAGAAGCGCTTAACCAGGAAGACCAGGCTCTTGATCCGCTCGGGAAGGCTTTTGAGCCAGGTGTTGTATGCTTCGGTGTAGAGGGGGGAAGGGGTGAGCAGCTTGATGACAGAGCCCAGGGAACGCTTGGGAGAGAGTATTTTCCGGGCATCCTTGCCATGGTTTTCTTTGCTGTCCAGAAAGCGGCTTCCGTACTCCCTGTCAATGATTTCCTTGACCGCAGCCATGTCCTTATGAAAATCGGCGATGGTTATGGGTGAGTAGGTAATGGCGTCGGAGATGGGTTTGGCGATTTCTGACTTGCCGCCCCCCGAGACGGTGCAGGGTTTGTGGCAGACTAAGCCTTCGGCGGTGCTGCCGATGAGGCGCCAGGCTCCCGAACCGGGGTGACGCTCCATGTGGACCCGGTACCCTGTGGGATGGATGTACACTTCCTCGGGATGGACCCTCTGGGAGTGTTCTTGGCCGTCCAGGGTCCAGTGGGCTTTTTGGTCTTCCAGGGAAATGTAGGCATTCTCCGGAAGGTAGACGATGCCGGGAAAACTTTTATCCCGGGCATAGCCTTCCTTTTTAGGCAGCACCCTGTCGCCCATGAGCTTTAGAACCTGTGCGTAGCTGTGTCCCCGGGAATTGAGGTTCGTGTCGGGAACAAAGCGGGTGCCGAGGTTGTAGGCGGGAAAGACCAGGGCTCCGCCTGCATGCTCTTCCTCGGCCAGGCCGAGAAGGTTGGCGGAGTAGGAGATTTGGGCTTTTATCTCTTTTTTTGAGTAGCCGAAATAGTTGTCGCCGATGACCGATACGATCACCCCGCGTTCGTCTCGAGCGGAGATCTTGAAGGGCTTGCCCTCGTTGTATTTTTCGGAAGGATCCTTCCAGCACATGCCCTCCCGGCGTTGCCGTTCTCCGGCATCCTCCCAGCGGGGGAGTCCCAGCTCTTTTTTGGTCAGTCCGACCAGGTGGGTGGCCAGGATGACGCAGCCCGTTGTCCCGGTCCAGTGCAGGGGATCGAGGGTAGCGTCGTTTTCGGGTATGAGGGGATCGCCGGAGTTGCCGAAGATGCTCTCGATAAAATCCAGGCTTGCGGCCAGCGATCCCGGGGTGAAAAAGCGGATTTCCATGGAGCGTTCGTCGCAGTATCCCTCTACGCCGGGCCGTACCACGGGACGCAGAAGAAGAGAGAGCATGGTTCTGGCTTTTTCTTTTTCCTGGGCGGTGAAAGGCAGCTCCAGAAGCTCGGGCGGAGGATTGAGCGCTTTTTTGAGAATCCGGGCGAACACAGACTTGGGAACAGCTTTTTTGTCCGGGGGGACAGGTAGGCCTCCCTCGGCGATATGGAATACCCCTTCGGTGGTCCGCTTGTCGCTGCCGGGGTTGTGGAGGACTCCGTTTTTTATCCGATAGGAGGTGATGGTGGGTGAGCCGTGGCTGTGTCCTTCCGGGGGAAGGGAGAGTTCCCGGGCCATGCCGTAGCGATCGAGCACCAGGGTTTTAGAGGGCAGGCGGGGCAGCTGTGGATCTTTCAGATCCCCCAGGTAGGAATCGAGAAAATCCTGGATTCGTCTGTCAGCGGGCGCCAGGTGTCCGGCGAGGATTCTGTCCTTCTGCCTGAAGTTTTCCAGCATGTCCGAAGCCAGTTCCACGAAGCCTGTGCCCTCCTTGGAAAAAATAGGGAGGCCGAGGCTTGCCAGCTTTATGTTGATATAGGCAATGAGCTTGCCGCGCTCGGGCTTGGAGGCCCGCTCCATGCCCAGTCCGAAATCTCGTTTTACAGCCATAGGTAATCCTCCTTGCTTATGGCGCCTATGAGCCCGTAGACCGAATCCAGGTTAGGGTACATTACCCTGTCATTGTCCAGGCGTTCAACCACAGAGCGCACGAGCCTGTAGGCTGGAATGCTGCGGGGCGAAAGCATCGGCGCGATTGAAGGGATTCCCAATTGTATAGCCCGCAGATCCAATGCCTGGCAGGCTGTTGCCAGCTCCATGCCAGCGACGCGCCGGGCGTTTTCGACTATTGTCGCCGCTTTGCGCGCCGCTATTGTGCCCATCGAAACATGATCTTCTTGGTTGGCGCTGGAAGGTATGGAATCGACGCTGGCAGGGTGGGAAAGGCTCTTGTTCTCGGAAACCAGGGCTGCCGCAGCGTACTGTACGATCATGAATCCCGAGTTGATGCCACCCGAGCTTGTTAGAAATGCCGGGAGTCCTTCCGAAAGGGCCGGATTGACCAGTCGCTCGATGCGGCGCTCGCTGATGTCGGCCAGTTCGGCACAGGCTATGCCCAGGAAATCCATTGCCAGGGCAAGGGGTTGTCCATGAAAATTGCCGCCCGAGATGATGTCGCCGGGATCTGTTTCCTCGGCGCTCCCCCTGTCGGGGCTGTGGGGAAAAATCAGTGGGTTATCCGTGACCGCGTTGAGTTCGGCTTCCAGAATGCCCGTGACATACTCCAGGGCATCCAGACTTGCGCCATGAACCTGGGGGATGCAGCGGAGCGCGTAGGCATCTTGGACACGGAGCTCTCCCTGGCGGCTTGTAAGCGACGAGCCTTCCAGTAGGCGCCTCATGTGAGCTGCGCAGCGGATCTGTCCCTGCTGTCGACGCAAGGCATGGACCCTGGGATCGAAGGCGTCCACAATGCCCTTGAGGGCCTGGAAGCTCAGCGCCGAAGCCATGCTCAGACTTTGGTAGAGTTCCCGGGCCTTGTGCAGGGCCAAGGCCCCTACCGCGGTCATCACCTGGGTTCCGTTTATCAGCGCAAGGCCTTCCTTGGCCTGGAGAACAACGGGCTTCAAACCTGCCAGTTTCAGGGCTTCGCCGCCCTGCATTCGCTCGTTTTTATATGAAACTTCGCCCAGACCTATGAGAGGGAGTGCCATGTGAGCCAGGGGAGCCAGGTCTCCCGAAGCGCCCAGGGAGCCCTTTTCGGGTATTACCGGTAGGATATCAGCGTTGAGCATGGCCAGCAGCAGCTGCACTACTTCTGGTCTGATGCCCGAATTGCCCACCGCCAGGGCATTGGCTCTAAGCGCCATGACAGCCCTGACAGTTTCCTTGGGCAGGGGCTGCCCCTGGCCGCAGGCATGGCTCATGATAAGATTCTTCTGCAGGGTGGCGTTGTCTTCCTGGGAAATGACGATATCGCAAAATTTGCCGAAGCCTGTGGTGATGCCGTAACGCACCAGCCGTTCCCTGACGCAGGCCTCCACCACCGAACGGGAGGCGAGCATTCGCCTCACTGATTCCTCGTCCAGCGCGACCGTACAATTGCCCTGGGCTATCGCAACAAGTCTATCCACTGTGAGGGAAGCGCCATCGAGGCGGAATTCATCCATGGCCATAGTATAGTAAGGCATAAGCGCCCTGGACAGGGTGCGCGCAGAAGGATATACAGTAGCGCCATGGGTAAGCGAAAATTCGGTATCGAGGTTTTCTATGGCCTCGGCGTGGCGTTCATATGGGGGCTCACGTTTTTATCGATCAAGGTGGCGGTAGCTGAGCTGAAGCCCATGACCCTCGCCCTTTCGCGCTTCATCATTGCGAGCGCCCTGCTGCCATTGATCGCCCTTGTCAACAAAACGCCCTTGGCGGTAAAGCCGAAGGATTTGCCCCTTCTTTTCGTCAGCGGATTCATCGGGGTAACGCTGTATTTTTTCTTTGAAAACAACGGGATCATGCGCCTTTCGGCTTCGGAGTCGTCGATTATCATAGGGACAATCCCTGTGCTTACCCTCCTGGTGGATACGGTTTTTTACCGGCTGCGGGCGAGCAAGTCCGTCATTATCGGAATTTTACTCTCCTTTGGCGGCGTTGCTGTCATGGTAGCCAAGTCGCACTCCGCCGCCGCTTCTACGGGGGGCTATCTGTTCATGGGCGGAGCTGCTGTCGCCTGGGTAAGCTATACGTTTTTAACCAAGCCGCTGGGCTTGAAATATCCGATTCTCAGCGTTACCTTCTGGCAGATTTTCTTCGGCATGCTGGGCTGTGTTCCCTTTGCCCTCTTTGAAGGACAGGGCTTTGTCCGGGTATCGACGCCGGTTTTGCTTAATGTGGTCTTTCTGGGAGTCCTTGCCTCAGCAGGGGGCTACTGGCTCTGGGTAATGGTTTTGGACAAACTGGGCGCAAGCCGCTCGAGCGTTTTTATCAACCTTATACCGGTGGTTTCGGTTATAGCTTCCTTTATCGTCCTGGGCGAGCGGCTTGCGCCTGTCCAACTTGCAGGAGGAGCCGCGACGGTTATCGGCGTCTATTTAGCCACCAGAAGGGCGTAGGCCTCGGCGGCGCTTGTAGCGGCCAAAAGCTTAGCCCTCCTCGCCTCGTCGCCGAGGACTGCGCCCAGGCTTGCCAGGGCCTGCATGTGGGGTGCTGTATCGTCTGCGGGACTGGCTATGAGGGCGATGATCCTTCCAGGCGAGCCGTCGATCGTACCGAAATCCACGCCCTCCTTATGTATTCCGATGGCGATGACCGCGGCGTTCACTCCTAAGCTTCTAGCGTGGGGAAGGGCTATGCCGTGTTCCATCCCGGTGCTCATGCGCGCTTCCCGTTCCATCAGGTCCTTTAAAAGCACGTCCTTGTCTTTCAGTTTTCCGGCACTATCTAATAGTTCAACAAGTTCGGCGATCACCTGTTCCTTGCTTTGCCCTGTAAGGCTCACGCTGACACAGTCGGGGCTCAGGGAACGGCTAAAGCCGGGATCTCTGCGGCCCTCTTCCACATGGAGAATACCGCGGAGCTTTTCGGGATCCTGGCTTTCCTTGAGCTTTTCAAAATCCGAGTCGAGCTCCACCAGAATTTCATGGAGGGCTGCCTTCGCGAAGGGAATGTCCTCGGGCGCGCTTTCCAGGCAGAGGGTTTTTCCCTTCGTCGCCAGCGAGATCGATACATCGCCTTTCCGGATATGACTGATCTCGTCCCTGATGCTCATGAGCTGGACGAAGAAGCCTTCACGCTGCATTTCCCGTAAAAAGGTGGATGATACCAGCTCCAGGATCTCTGCCGAGGGGAAATCAACGCTAAAGCTCTCGGTGCTGGACCCTTTGGCTGTTTTTTTTGTGCCCCTTCCCGGCCTGGCCATTGCGTGGCTGAAAAGAGGCGGCGCCAGAAGTGTCGTCACCAGTATCATGAGTACCGCGACGCCGAAGATCGAAGGATCGAGTATGCCCCCGGAAAGTCCTATGCCGGCGACGATAAGGGCAACCTCGCCCCTGGGCACCATGCCCAAGCCGATTCTGAGCGCTCCTTTTGGATTGAATCCCAGAAAGAGGGAAGGAATGCCGCAACCCAGTACCTTGGAGAGAATGGCCGCGGCGGTGTAGGCCAGGCCGAAACCGAGCACCCTCGGGTCCGTTAGAACTTTGAGATCGACCAGCATGCCCATGGTGGCGAAGAAAATCGGCACGAAGAAATCGTAGAGGGGCTTGATCCTGTCCTGAATCAAGAATGCGATATCGCTGCGCGAGAGGCTTATGCCCACGATGTAAGCGCCGATGATCATGGCCAGACCCTGGGTTTCGAAAAAGCCTGCTAAAAGAAGGGCCAGGCCAAAGGCCAAGGCGGGGTAATGGGTTTCGTTTCCCAGTTTTTTAAGAAACGCTGATAGCTTCTTGCCAAAAACCAAGCCCAGGGCGGTAAAACCCAGCCAGATGCCGAAGGCTTTTAGGGCTATTCCAAGAACGGCAAGCCGCGGAAGCCCCTTGCCGGAACCCCCGAGGGCTGAGACTATTCCCATGACGACGGCGAGGATGACAATGCCCAGAACATCGTCGAAGACGGCGGCGGCGAGGATACTCACCCCTTCGGGGGAGTCCATTTTTTTTCTGTCCGAGAGGATGCGAGCTGTTATTCCCACCGAGGTAGCGGTGCTCATGATGCCCAAAAAAAGTGAGGTGGGAGAAAAAAAAGAAGTTCCCGTGAGGAGCATGCCAAGAGCTGCCCCAAAACCGAAAGAAAAAAGGACTCCTCCTAAGCCGATGATCGAGCCGGCGAAGGAATAGCGAAGGAGCATGTTGATGTCTGTCTCCAGGCCAGAGGAGAACAAAAGGATTATGGACGCCACGGTGGAGAGGGCGTAGAGTTCGGGGCTTACGGCGAAGCCCTCGGCCAATGGGAAGAGTCCCTCGGGTAAGCCTGGCAGCGCGATCGTGCCCAGGGCATAGGGTCCAAGGATGATGCCGATGATTAGTTCTCCGACCACGGAGGGCAGTTTCAGCGTCTGCGCCAGGCTGCCGCCCGCCCGTACGGCAAAGACAATCGCCGCGAGCTGCAGCACCAGGAGGGTCATGCGGGGGCCGAGGGCCGATTCTGCCGCCTGGGAAGCCCATGCAAAGGGAGCCGCGGCGAGGAAGAAGAGCACTAAGGGAGCCAGTCGATGAGTCTTCATAATCTTATGCGATAAATGTAATGAAATGTCATCTATTGCGCAATAATCAAAAGAATAAAAAGCGATAACAAGAAAAATCCCGACAGGAGCCGCCCAATCGCTTGCGCGGTCCTCCTTCCCTCCTGTAGGCTCATCCATGGATGATCGACATTATCTTCGAGGACGAATCCCTCTTTGTCATCGACAAACCGGTTGGGCTGGCTAGCCAGCCCGGAGAGGGTGTTGTCGGCTCAGTGGTTTCGGTGCTGGAAAAGCAGCTGGGACGCCGGGTATTCCCCATTCACCGCCTGGACAAGGAGACCGCCGGTTGCATGATGCTGGCCAAGGACTCGGCCGCCGCATCGCGCTGGTCGAAAATTTTGGGCGAGCGCCAAACCCATAAGCGGTACATAGCCATTTGCGGCGGCCTTCCCCCCCAGGCCGTGGGTGTTTACCGCGACGCACTAAAGACCAGGGAGCGGCTTCAGGAAGCTGAAACCGCCTACAGGCTTGTGACTTCCTTTGGCGCTTTGTCCGGAGGCGGCGCGGAGCGGGGGGTTGAAGGTGCCGTACAGGGCGAAACCAAAGACCGAGGACAGGGAAAGCCCGCCTTTAGTCTGCTGGAATTCCGGCTGGGCACGGGAAGAACCCATCAGATACGCCGCCACTGTGCCATGCATGGCCATCCCATAGTCGGGGATGACCGCTACGGCGATTTTTCTCTCAACAGAAAACTCAAAAAGGAAGCCGGAGCGAAACGACTCTTTCTCTGGGCCTGGGGGCTGGAACTTCCGGGACTTGGCTTCATCACCGCAGCTCCACCCGATCATTTTATCGATTTTTTTCGCCGCTGGTCCGACGCTCCGAGCATGGAATCCCTGCTGAAAAGCCTGTCGGCGAGGCCGATGCCCAAATCCCAAAACCCTTCGGACCGCCGGCCGGCAGGTCAAAGCATAGCGCATAAAGAGGTACCCTGATGTCACCAGCCCCGCTCTTCGTTCTGGCGCATGGCGCCTCGTGGATACTGCCCGACGGCCGGGTGATCAAGATCCCCGGTTTTCACAGTTCCTGGATATCTTCCCATCCCTCCATCGCACCGGGCGCGACCAATACCGCCGAGTTTGTGGCCAAGACCGGCTGGATCTCCGCAGTGCTCCACGAAGCCGGGTACCTGGAACTCATCGTGCGCTCCAGGGAGGACGAGCGGATGAAAAACTGCCTCTGGAATCTTCTGTCCGCGAATGCTCCCCTTCTCCAGAAAGTAGTGATCATGGTGCTGGGCAGCTCGGGCTGCATCATGATGGGAGGGGGAGACTTTTCTTCAAAAGAGAGCTTCTTTTTAGCCCTGGCCGCGGCGCCGCTGGAGCCGGACAAGCCCTAGTCCCCGCTGCGGCTTATCCTGTCCAGAGATGGAAGCGCGCCTGAGCCTGCAGGACAAGTTCGTAGGTCTTCGCCGGCCTAGAGCATAAATTCCCTGATGTAGCCTTCCAGGCTTCGGGCGTTTTTGACCGCCTTGGCCTTGGCGTGATTGTTGAAGGCCACTAGAACCTGTTTTGCCTTGCGGGCGATGGCTGTTACCATGCGAGCCCTGTCTTTGAGCTCTTCGGTGGAGTACTCATAGTCGTAGCGCGATGTGGCGTCCCCGTTCCACCATTGATTGCTGTTGCGCCCATGCAGGCGGTAATAGATCCGGTCGGTGGTTAGTATTTGGGATTCCGGCGGCAATCCTGGCAGATCGGGCCTGTCGATGATGGCCAGGCAGACCTTGCGT
>JAEZSM010000095.1 GCA_023421875.1 Spirochaetota bacterium
ACACAGGGCTCATTCATCATGCCATGCCGGACGCCGTCCTCGACCCCAGATTGGACAACGTCGAATCCTGCGCCAGAGTATTGGTTTTAATTCAATCAGCGCGTCTTCGGCTTCAGCCGCAGGTACACCTGCTTGCCCGAGTCGGTGGGGCTCGCCCGTTCATCTATCTCGAAAAGTCCCGAAGCCTTTATCAGATCGCCCAACTTCCTGAATCCGTAGTTGCGTGGATCGAACTCAGGCTGCCTGTTGGCTATATAGGTGCCCACGGCGCCCAAATAGGCCCAGCCGAACTCGTCGGCCGCATCTTCTACGGCGCTCTGCAAAAGCGCCCGCATCCTGCGATCGGTCTTGATGTCGTTCTGGCTGCGGGAAGTACTCTCCTTGTCGCTCCGCGAGGTACTCTCCTTGCCTTCCTCCTCGTCTTCACGCAGAATCTCGGTGTAGATGAATTTGTCGCAGGCCGCCACGAAGGGCTTAGGTGTCTTGCGCTGGCCGAAGCCGAGCACCATCTTCCCGTCCTCCCGCAGCCTGGCAGCCAACCTGGTAAAATCCGAATCGCTGGATACGATACAAAAGCCATCCAGGTTTTCAGTGTAGAGCAGGTCCATGGCATCGATGATCATAGCGCTGTCGGTCGAGTTCTTGCCGGAAGTGTATGAGAACTGCTGCACTGGCTGGATAGCGAACTCCAGCAGTTTATCCTTCCAGGACCTCAGATTGGTATTGGTCCAGTCGCCATAAATACGCTTGACGCTGGCCACCCCGTACTTTGCGATTTCCGCCAACAACCCCTCGATAATCCTCGCCTGGGTGTTGTCGGCGTCTATAAGCACCGCCAGCTTGAGCTGGCTCTGTTCACGTTTCATGTCATCACTCCTCGCCGCGCCGTTCAGTACTTCCCCCCGCGCGTATCGCATCAGGGCATCAGCAAAATCTGCACGTCGCAGACATTGGTTCCCGTGGGTCCCGTCTTCAGAAGACCTCCCAGGGAAGCAAAAAAAGTATAGGAATCGTTGTCGGCCAAAAAATTTGCCGGATCTAGGCTCATCGCCCTTGCCTGGCCGACCATGGAAGGCAGCGCAAAGGCGCCAGCGGCGTCGGTGGGGCCGTCGGCACCGTCGGTTCCCGCCGAAAGGAAGGCCAGGTTTAGGTCCAGGGCCTTGCAGTCCTCCAGTGCACAGAGAAAGGCCAGGGCCATCTCCTGGTTTCTTCCTCCCCTACCCT
Organism: Spirochaetota bacterium; assembly: GCA_023421875.1. Lineage (GTDB taxonomy): Bacteria > Spirochaetota > Spirochaetia > Treponematales > Rectinemataceae > UBA2256. Next base: position 1,225 of record JAEZSM010000095.1, read on the forward strand.
TGCCCCGCAAAGTCACGGTAGTCTCGCCCCCCGCGAGAATACAGGCAGGTCTGGCCAATGGAAGGCCATAACGCTCCATGTCCACCGCCATGGCAGAGAAGACCCTGGCAATCTCCCGAGCTTCCCCTTCCAGCCTCGAACTGAGAACGAGGCAGGAATAGCCCCGCTCAAGCGCCTCGGACCTGGCCTGCTTCAAGGCTAAAAGGTTGTTGCCCAGAATGAAGCTCCAGGCCTTTTCAAAAACCCGAGAGCCTGGCTTAGGCGTGTCGGGTTTCGTGCCCTGCAGCCCTTCTTCTAAATGCCTTCGCACCCTGACCGGGATCGATTCCCAGAGACCCCTGCGCCGCAGAATCTCTGTCGCGTCCTCCCAGGTTGAAGAGTCAGGCACCGTTGGTCCCGAAGCTATGGTGTCCAGATCGTCGCCCATAACGTCGGAAAGCACCAGGGACACTAAGGTGGCGGGATAGAAAGCCTCGGCCAGTCTTCCGCCCTTTATGCCCGAAAGATGCTTCCGCACGGCGTTCATCTCTCCTATCCTGGCACCGCTGGCCAAGAGGAGCTTCGTCGTCCCTGCCTTGTCGTCCAGGCTCAACCCCTCCGCCGGCAGGCAGAGAAGGGCCGATCCACCGCCGGAAATCAGCATCAGCACCAAGGTAGGCTCCCCAGCCGCTTCCCATGCCCTCGCTTGGGCAGCAAGGGCCAGCGCCTCCCTCCCTGCCGCCATCGACCGGGAATCCGGAACTGGATGGGATGCCTCGGCCAGCCGCAACCGCTTGCAGCGGTTGCGGCCTACAGCCTTGGTCACAACGAATCCGTCCTCGATGCGGTCGCCCAGGATAGCTTCCAGGGATACCGCCAACTCGCCCGAGGCCTTGCCAAAACCAAGAACAAGCACATGGCGGTACGCATCCAGGTCCAGGCTGAACTGACCTCTGTCGTGGCTAATCCTCAGCTCCCTGCCTTCCCTAGTCACGGAGCGCTCCAATAACCTGCCCGGAATCACCCCCTCCAAAGCCTTGGCAAAAATAGCCTCGGCATCCTCTCTAGCGTCGCGCATCAACGTCCCCCTCTCCCGCCCAGCCTTCTTTTTGCCACTTCAATGTTCCTGGCTGCGTGAATATTCCTGGAAACCTCAAAAGCCTGCTCGAACAGCTCGAGCGCCTTCTCCGGCATGCAGAGGCTCTCCAGATATAAAATTCCCGCATTGTTTAGCGCCGGCCAATTGCTCTCGTCCAAGGCCGCCGAGCGCAAAAAGGCCTCCACCGACTTTTCGGACTCTCCTGCAGACTTAAGCTGCTGGGCTTCATGAAACACCTTCATGGATTCTCTGCTTAACGCGAAAGATTTTTCATCGGAACATATTTTCAAGCGCTTTTCCATCAGCGGCCGCAGTGCCGCGGCACTCCCCGCCGCGCCGGCTTCCGGCTCCGCAAGCGCCAGTCTATAGCGTTTTTCTGCCTCCTTCCTTCTGCCCCTGGCATAGGCAATGTCTGCCAATGCGGCGTGCCGGTGAAAAGAGCGACCGTAGAGCCTCTCCTCCCTCGAAAGATAGGCTTCCGCCCCTTCAGCGTCTCCCTTAGCCATTAAGATCAGCCCCAGGTTGCGCAGCACGCTCAGAGAATTGGGATCTTTTTCTTCCAGTTTCCTGAAGTATCGCTCGGCCTTGCCATAATCACCCGCCGCGAAGGCGCTTAAACCCAGACGTTCTCTAAACGGAGCAAGCAGACTCTGCATGGTTTTATCTTTTCACGAAACCGCGCCCTCTGTACAGGGCCGCAGGCTTTGCGCAACCGCATTCCAGCGCACCCGGGCACACCGACTCGGCAACACAGCTTCGCATGCAGAGAACCCCTCTACGCTCCGTCCGCCAGCCGCAGCCTGCAGGCGATCGGCAAATGATCCGAATAGCCGGTAGAACCATTCCAGCCCAGGGGCGAGCCTGAATTGTCCAGCAGCTTGGGGTCGTTCCCGACCTGAAAGGAATCGAACTCGAGCCCCTTCTCATCACCGAAGCCAGGACCCAGCAAAAAGCCATCCAGTCGCTCCTCCTTTCCCCTGAACACGTAACTGTAGCCAGTCTGCCCCGCCCAGGGAGAATACAGGACCACCCTCTCATTTTCTGCCGATGCCGCCGAAGCCTTGCCCGCCACGAGTATGACCTCTTTGAACCAGGCCTCATCCAAGGCCCCATAGCGGCCGTCGACCGCCTGATCAGGATCGGGCATAAGGGCAGTGGGATAGCGTCGGCCAACGCGTTCGAATTCGTCGGGCGACTCGTTAAAATCTCCACAGGCAATCAACGAGCCTTCGGGCCTCAAAGCCGCCAGCTCCGACATTCTCGCCCTCAATAGGCCTGCGGCGGCCCGGCGCGCCGACTCGGTAGCTTCCTCACCCTCCCTTCTCGACTTCCAGTGGCAGACAAAAACACTCAGCCTACAGGGAACAGCATCCCCACCAAGCTCGAGTTCTGCTTCCAGAATATCCCTGCCGGAGCCATAGCCCTCCGCGGCCGCAGGGCGATGACTCCTGACCTCAACTATGGGGTATCTGGAGAGGATCGCACAACGGATAGGGGAGTTCTCCGGGCCGCCGCAGGCCGCCCAGCGGTAATCTGCTTTTTTCAAAGGCCCTGATGCCAGGTCTTCCAGGACTGCGAGCCCCTCGACCTCCACCAGGCAGAGAATATCGGGAAAATTCCCCTTCCCTCCCTCGAGGCAGCCCAGGGCTTCGGCCAGGTATTCCAATCGCCTTCTGTAGAGTTCGGTATTCCATTTTCCCGTACTGATATTGAACTCAGGGTATTCCAGCCCGTCATCCACATCGTCGAAGAGATTATGTGCATTGTAAGAGGCAATGACAAACGATCTCGCTTCTTCCTGCCAGGGAAGACTGCAGCGAAAACCACAGAGGCAGACAACAACAAGGGCCAAGAGAAACCACCTGCGCATAACCTTAGCTCCTCGAGGGCAGCAATAGGAAAAAGCAAACCCTCGAGAATACTTACGCGGAAAAACCCTCGGCTCGATTCAGAAAAAAAGTCGTTTTACACTCAGGCTGGCAATTCATCCCTGTTGGAGATCGTCTTTGCGATGAGCCCATAGGCTACGGCTTCCTGGGCATTCATCCAGTAATCCCTGTCCGTGTCCTTGGACACCCGTTCCAGGCTTTGTCCAGTCGCTTCTGCGATAATCTCGTTCAGTCTGAATTTGGTCTTTTCCAGCTCCCGGGCATGAATTTCAATATCCGAGGCCACGCCCTGGATACCCGAAAGCGGCTGATGTATCAAATACGAAGAATTCGGCAGGCCGAAGCGGCGTTCCTTGGGCACGGCCAAAAGAATCAGCGCCGCGGCACTGGCGATAAGCCCCATGCCTACAATGCGCACCGGAGCCTTCACAAAGCGTATCATGTCGAAGATCGAAAAACCCGCGTAGACATCACCTCCCGGCGAATCGACGAGAATCGTAATAGGCTCCGGAGAAAGACTCTCCAGGAGCAGTAAATGCCGGATAACCTTTTCGGACAAATCCTTGTCCACCTCTCCGGTCAGCAGAATAGTGCGAGTTTTGAGAAAACGCTCCGAAAGCGCATCTTCCGGCCGGACTGGGGATTTCTTCTCCTCTTCCGGCTCTTCGGCAGCGTAACTATGCAGCATAGGGTTCATACTATCTCCACAACTGATTGGATTCGGAATTAAGATACTCTTTTTTTCCGGACAATGACAACGGCGCTCTTGCCCAAGGCCCTTTGTTATATTAGATTTTCCATATCTTTATTGACGAGGTTATCCATGCTGAAGCGAAAACCCATTGTCTTCTTCCTGATCCTACTCGCTGCATCTAGCCTGAGCTCACCAGCATTCGCCGCTTCAAAAGCCTGGTATGCCCAGCCCCTTACCAAGCTCGGCTTCTACGTTTTTGACAATGCCTTTACCCAGCCCGATTTCAGAGTCACCGACCTTTCGGGAGCCCAAAAAAGCAGAAACTCCCTCAAAGGCAAAGCCGTACTCCTCAACTTCTGGGCAACCTGGTGTCCCCCCTGCAAAGAAGAAATCCCCAGCATCGACGCCCTTTCCAAGGCCATGAAGGGCAAGAATTTTGAAGTATTCGCTGTCAGCCTCGGTGAAGATGCCGAGACCGTGCGTCGTTTTATCACCGAGCAAAAAATCAGCTTCCCCGTATACTTAGATTCCCGCAACACACTGGCGAGAAACTATGCATCCCAAGGCATTCCAACCACCTATATACTCGATAAAGACGGTACGTTCATCGCCGGCATGGTAGGTACCTACGACTACGCCAATCCTGAATTCATAGCCCTAATGGACGAGCTAGCCCGCCGATGAACACCCCCGGCCAGTTTTCCGCCGCCCTGGCAGGGCTTTTATCCTTCCTCTCCCCCTGCGTCCTCCCCCTCATCCCAGCCTATCTATCCTTCATATCAGGCTCAAGCGTAGCCGCCCTGTCCAAAGGAGAAGACAGAGCAAGACTCTTCGGCCGCAGCCTCGCCTTCTCCGCAGGCTTCACCCTCGCCTTCACGATTCTGGGCGTGATCTTCTCCGGTTCTGCCATGTTCGTCGGCGGCAATACGGCATCCCAGTACGTTGGCATACTGGGCGGCATCGTCATAATCGTTTTGGGAATAAATATGCTCTTCGATTTCCTCAAATTCCTGAGCACCGATTCTCGCCTCATCGCCAAATTTACAGGAACCAAGACCAAAGGGTTAGCCGGATCCTTCGTGCTGGGACTTGCCTTCGCCGCAGGCTGGTCGCCCTGCATAGGCCCTATCCTCGCCTCCATACTCCTCATGGCCAGCAGAGAAGGCAACATCGGCAAGGCCGTCTCCCTGCTGCTCGCCTATTCCCTCGGCTTTGCCCTGCCGTTTCTGGCTTCCGGACTTTTCTTTGAAAAGCTCAAACCACTCCTATCCTTCCTGACTAAGAAAGGAAAGACCGTACGGACGACCTCCGGCATCGTACTTATCATCCTGGGCCTCGCCATGGCGCTAGGAAGCCTGGGAACATTCAACGCCCTGGCAGCGCAGCTCGGCTACGGCATAGAGGACTTCATCCTCTCATCTCCCCTCGCCGCTTCCCTTATAGGCGCCGGGTTATGGCTCCTCATCGCTGCCCTCATACTTTGGCCGATTTTTAGAAAAGCGCCCCCCACGACCAGCTCCAAAAATACGGCATCTTCTAAAAGCCAAGTATCATCAAGAAAAAATCTGGGCCGCATCATCACATCCACAGCAGCCCTAGCCCTGGCCGGTGCCGAACTGGCCGGACTATTTTCAGTTTTAAACCTTATCGCACGCTGGCTGAGCTTTTCGGGTATTTAAGGCTTACACCCAGGTATTCCTGAACGGTCATCCTGGGCAGACTTTCCCCCAACAAGCTTCGAGGAACTGATTACATTTTCAATCCGGCGGACAAATCCCTTCCCTTGCTCTTGTTAGTCGCGTACACAATCGCGAATACCACGATCAACAGAAGCACCGACAGCGCGCTGGCCTCACCCATCTTACCGTCTGCCACCGCCCCGTAGATCTGTATCGGCACCGTCCTGGTTCGAGCTCCATACAGCAGAATCGTTGTACTCAGCTCCTGCAGAAGTGTCGAAAACGTGAGAATCGAACCCGAAATTATACCCGGCAGGATCAGCGGCACGCTCACACGTCTGAACGTATAGATCCAGTGAGCTCCCGCAATAGTAGAAGCCTCTTCCAGCGAAGGATTGAGCTGGGTCAGGCTCGCCGCCACCGACCGGTAGACATAGGGAGTCCGCCGCACCATGTAGGCGATAATGATGATCGTGTAAGTCCCGCCCAAGGGAATAGCGCTTCGGCCTGAAAAAGCCGATAAAAGCGCCACCGAAACCACCGTACCCGGCAGAATGAAGGGAGCCATTACCGCCATGTCCAGAATCCCGGCGCCCTTCGGCTTCCGCCGCTCGGTGATATAGGCGATGATACTTCCCAGAATAGCAGTAAGCAGTGTCGCGATAGTCGACAGGTATAAAGAGTTGAGCAATTCCTTGGGCGAGTTTTTAGGAATCTTGCTGAAATTGGCCAGGGTGAAACCTTCCGGCAGAAGTCCCTGCCATTTTTCGAAAAACGACATCACGATGATCACAATCTGGGGCGCCAACGACACCAGCAATACCACCAGACAATACAAGAAAGCGACAACCCGCAGAACCGGATGCTTATGCTGCTGGATCTCCACATGGGAGGCCGAAATCGTCTCATACTCCCTACGGCTGACAACATATTTCTGGAACCAGAGCACCGCGCCGGTTATGAGCACATTCACCACCGCTATGGAAGAAGCCCCGTTCAGATCCCAGAACCCGTTCACCCTGAAATAGATCAACGTCGGCAGGACATATTGGTCTCCCCCGATAATGGCTGGAATACCGAAATTGCCAATGGATCGAATAAAAACCAAAAGTGCCGCAGCCCCTATGCTGGGAATCACCAACGGAAAGGTAATCGTCCGTAAAACACGCCAGCGGCCTGCCCCCATGAGCATCCCCGCATCCTCCAGTAGCGCGTTGGCAGACGAAAAAGCCCCGTGACTCAGCAAAAACACGAAAGGATAATAGGTCAGACTCATGCAGAAAATCATGCCGAACATGCCATAAATCGGCGGCAGCTCCAGCCCCAGAGGAACCAGGACAATATTGATAAAATGCCGGAGCACCCCCTGCCTGCCCAGAAGTATGATCCAGCTGAACGCTCCGATAAACGAAGGCATTATCACGGGAAGAATCCCCAGGGAGAGCAAAAGCGACTTGCCTGGAATCTTGACCCTCGCTACAAAATACCCCATAGGCACGCCGATGAAGAGCGAGCAGAGCGTTACCGATATCCCCACAATAAAGGAATTTCTTAGACTTCGCTGATACAAGGCAGAGGTGAAAAACTTTTCGAAGCCCGAAACCCCAAGAGCTCCCAAATCAAACTTGTTGCCCGACTTCATGAAGGCGCGGAGCAAGGTCGTCACCAAAGGCCAAAACAGAAAAACGCAGAGAAAGGCCATGGGAATCAGAAAGACTAGATAAGGTGTCAAGTCCTTCTGGAGAAACTTTTTAAATCCCCCATGCTCTGTGCTGGAAATCGAACTGTCCAGATTTCGGTCTTTCATTCGCTTTGTCCTTCCTCGGGTAGATACAGCGAAGCCAGCCCCTTCTTTATCGTCACATACACTTCATCGCCCTCGGCAATGCCTGAGACCAGGCCGGGCATGTCCACCTCGAAAGGTTGGGCCGAAACAACAGGATCCACGCTCACCTCATAGCGGACAAACTGGCCCAGGTGCTGAATAATATTCACTTTACCGGCCATAGCCCCTTCGACCCTTCGCAGACCCACCGAAAGCTGCTCAGGCCTGGCCCCCACCACTATCCTACTGCCTACCCCGGTTCCTACGGGCAGGTGATTCCTTCCCTTTCCAGCCTCGAGCTCGAAATCCGGACCGATAATCCGCGCCCTGACTTCTTCTCCATCCCAAAGCGCCAACGTTGCCTTGAAAAAGTTCATTTTGCCAATAAAGTTGGCCACAAAGGCGCTGTTCGGCTTATTGTACAGCTCGTCGGAGCTGCCGATCTGCTCCACCACCCCGCGGCGCATCACCGCCAACCTATCCCCCACAGCCATTGCTTCTTCCTGATCATGGGTAACGAATATCGTCGTTATATTCGTCGCCTTCTGAATGCGCCGTATCTCAGCCCGCATATAGCGCCGCAACTTGGCATCCAAATTGGCCAAAGGCTCATCCAGCAAAAGAAGGTCGGGGTCGTATACCAGGGCTCTCGCGATCGCCACCCGCTGCTGCTGCCCCCCTGAAAGCCCCGCTGGGCTCGGATTGCGCTTCAACTCTTCGGTGAGGCCCACCAGTTCCATGACCTCCGAAACCTTGCGCCGAACCTCGGCCTCCGGCGTCTTGCGAACCCGCAGCCCGTAGGCCACGTTTTCAAAAATATTCATGTGCGGATACAGGGCAAAACTCTGGAACACCATGCCGATGTTGCGCCTGAACGGCGGTATGCTAGTCATGTCCCTGCCGCCATAGAAGATCTGTCCGCTGGTAATGCTCTCGAGGCCTGCGGTGCTGCGCAGCAGCGTCGTCTTGCCGCAGCCCGAAGGACCAAGTAGGCAGAAAAGTTCTCCGGGCTTTATCGTAAACGACACCTTTTTTAAAGCTTCAACAGGGGTTTTGCCCCCAGCGCCGAAGACCTTGCTCACTTCACGATAATTCAGGTCGAGACTCATGGCTATCCTCTCGGGAAAGGGTTATAGAGAACAAATGCCCCGCGGGCTGAAGCTCCGCGGGGCGCAGGTCGAAAATAGAGACTGGCCGGGCAATCCTACGTTATCGCAGGAACTCCCGATCGGTAAAATCACTGCAATCACATCATCCAGTCGGAGAATTTGCTGCTCAGATCTTCCCTGATTTCCGCGGCTTCGATCGCGTCATAGGGCATCAGTTTGATTTCTCCCAACGCCGGCAAATGCTGCGGACCGGGCAGATCGGTAACCACGACACGACGATTTCTGGTATTCCTAATAATCGTATAGGCATCTTTCGAGGTAACAAAATCCATCCAGAGCTCGGCCGACCTGGGGTTGGGACCATTGGCGATAATACCGCTCGCGTCAAAACGGGCGCCCGTTCCGTCTTCGGGATAGACAAAAGTAACCGAGGCTCCCTCGCCGATGTACTTGGCGATATTGCCCTCACCCGTGGCGGTGATGGCGTACTCGCCTCTAGCCACCGATTCCGGTCCCACCGTAGAGCTGGCGGTAAAGGTAGCCGCCTTGGCCAGCTTTTTGGCAAATTCCTCACCATACAGCTTATAGGTCATGTACAGCTGGGCATACGCAGAACCGGAGAGGGCTGGGTTGGCCAGGATTATCTCGCCCTTGTACTTCGGATCCACCAGGTCGGTCCACTTTCGGGGATAGTCCGCTTCCTTGAGCAGCTTGGTGTTTACCATGAAGGCCTGCAGCGGCATGGAGAAGCCATAATACTTGGGAACCGCGGCGACATCCTTCACATCCGCGCCCAGGTAATTGTGGTTCACCGACTTGTACGCCCTGAACATGTCATAGGCGCCGTCGAAGGATTCTTTGGCGATTCCGAGCAGAATATCACCCTGGGGCTTGGGCTGCTCGGCGTTGAGCCTGGTCAAGAGCTCTCCCGAGCCTGCCCTGATCACGCTTACCTTGATGTCCGGATATTTCTCGTTGAACTTTGCCACCAGCGCCTGGGCTTCGTCTTCCGCCGCCGCGCTCCAAATGATCAGAGCCCTCGTTTGCTTGGAAGCCTGAGCGAAAGCGCCGCCGACAATCATCGTACAGATCAGTAAAGCGAGAATAAGTTTCTTCAAAACATCCCTCCTTGCGGATCGATCGGAAAACTCCCCCGATCCTTGTCTCTAACGATGCGATAGCAAAAAAAGTGTAGCACGGGTAGTCCAAGGGCGCAACAAAGAATGCGGGCTGGCCTAAGGACCTGCTCAGTTAAATGCCGGATCCAGCATTTACATTTCCTCCGAATGCCGGGATAATCAGAGCTAAATCATTCGGAGGTATAATCCACTATGAATACCTGCATCTATGAAAATGTCGAGATAATGGGCGCCAGAGCTGCTGGAATCGGTGCCGACGCAATTCGACATGCCATTGCGGAGCGAGGCGCCGCCACTATAATCCTCGCCACAGGCGCCAGCCAATTCTCCACTATAGCAAGCCTTATCAAGCAGCCGGGCATCGACTGGAGCAAGGTCACCTGCTTTCACCTGGACGAGTACGTCGGCATGGGCGAAACTCATAAAGCCAGCTTCAGAAAATACCTGCGTGAACGCTTTGCCCAAAAAGTGCCCAGCCTCAAGGAATTTGTCTATGTCGCCGCCGACGCCGCCGATCTCAAGGCAGAGCTTGCCCGCTTGGCCGGCCGCATAAAAAAGCAGCCCGTCGACGTCGCCTTTATCGGCATCGGCGAGAATGGACACATCGCCTTCAACGATCCCCCCGCCGATTTCGAAACCGAAGAGCCCTACCTTGTCGTCGACTTGGATGAAAAATGCAGGCTCCAGCAGGTAGGCGAAGGCTGGTTCGACAGTCTTGCCGAGGTGCCCGAACAAGCGGTATCGATGAGCATAAAGCAGATCCTCAAATCCGCTATGATCGTCTGTTCTGTCCCCGACCAGCGCAAGGCTGTCGCTGTAGAAATGGCGCTCAATGCCCCTATCACTCCTTCCGCGCCCTGCTCGATTTTGCGACACCATCCCGATTGCTACCTCATGGTGGATCAGCCGGCGGCAAGCCTAATCTTGAGAAAACGCTAGACAAACCGGCGTAGTTCACCTGTCGTGCTCAAAAAAAAGGGACGCCCCATCCGGGAACGCCCCTTTGCATACAACCTGCAAACCCTACGCCTATAAATATTCCGCCAATCCCTGCCCCACGTACTTGTCTGTGATACTCCGTATAACTTCCACCGCCTCGCGGCAGTCCTTTTCGGTGTTCGCTACAACCTCCCAGCGGGCTATGCCTTCCTCC
>JAEZSM010000136.1 GCA_023421875.1 Spirochaetota bacterium
TTCGCCGCCAAGAACGGCAATCCCTTCGACAGGCCCTACATGAGCGCAGTGGGCAACGCACGCGATCTCATCGGCGAAGTCATCATCGAATCCATCAACACCGCGGGCACTTCACAGAAGTTGGCCGATCTCGCCAAGCAGAAGGTCAAGCAGGTCAACGAACTGCTCGAGGACACCGGCGAGTACGGAATGTACTGAGCTTTAACGTTGTGCGATTAGAGCGCGGCCGCAAGGCCGCGCACCTTTTCTCACTGCGCCCCGGAGCATCGAGTTTTTGCCTCCGGGGCCGAATTGTTTAAAACCTTTTTATGGCTGAATCGCGAAGCGAATCGAATTCTTAAAGTTGTGCGATTTTTTATTTTTTCCATCGCACTATCCGCTGCGGCGGCGCAGGAGGAGCGGATGACCAAAAGCAGCTTTATCGAAAGGCATTTTAAGGTACTCTTTCCACAGCCGGCGGTGCTCTTCATCGTCGGCATGATGCTGTTTCCTGTAATCTACACACTGTTTTTAAGCTTTACCAACTGGAATCTCACCTCTGGCATGCCGCTCAGACTGGTGGGTTTAAGATCCTATGTACGAGTGCTCGGCGAAGCCCGCTTTCTTGAAGCTATAGGCAGAACTTTTTCCTTTACTGCCATTGCGGTATTGGCGGAGACGATACTGGGTCTGGCGGTTGCCCTGCTTCTGAACAGAGAATTCAAGGGTAAATCAGCCATGAAACTCATTCTGCTGCTTCCCCTGGTCGCCACGCCGGTGGCCATCGGCATCGTTTGGAACCTTTTCTTCGACCCCACCATCGGACTGGCCAACTACGTGTTGAGCCTTTTCGGGCTGCCTCGGGCTGCCTGGGTGTCCAGCGCCCAGTCTGTCATTCCTTCACTGGCACTGGTGGACATCTGGCAGTGGACCCCCATGATAACCCTCATTGTCCTGGCAGGCCTGGCCAGCCTCTCGCAGGAGCCCTATGAATCGGCCAAGGTGGACGGGGCCAACGCATTTCAAATATTCATGAAGATAACCCTTCCCATGATAAGTCCGACCCTTCTCACCGCCATGATCTTGCGTAGCGTGGACGCGCTCAAGACCTATGACATTATCTACGCGATGACCGGTGGAGGCCCGGGTTACTCGTCCGAAACCCTCAACGTCATGGCATACAAGTATTCTTTCGAATATTTCCGCATGGGCCAATCCTCGGTGATTCTCGTGTTTTTATTCATCCTTGTCCTGGCCTTCAGCCTGGGCATCATGGCGCTGCGCAAGCGCTTCGAGCTTTAGGAGGCCGCCATGCGTTCAAAAACAGTCAAGCGGACAGCGTGGATCGTCCTCATGATCTGCATCGCGGTTCCGGTGCTCTTTCCCTTCCTGTGGATGCTCAGCTCATCCTTTAAAACCCAGGTGGATATAGTCGCCTGGCCGCCCAGGATTCTCTTTTCCCCGATCATCGACAACTATGTGCGGGTTTTCGCCGAACAGAATTTTTTAAAGTATTTCAAGAACTCCCTGATAGTGGGGCTCTGCGCCGTGGGCTTTTCGCTTCTGCTGGGTCTTCCCGCAGCCTACTCCATAGCCCGCTTCAAGCAGAAAAAGCTTTCGGTTTTCATACTCGTGGCCAGGCTCATGCCGGGCATATCCTTCCTCATGCCATGGTACATCATTTTTTCGCGCCTGCGGCTCATGGACTCCTATGTTGCCCTCATTCTCTCTCACATGCTCATCGCCCTTCCTATTGTCGTTTGGATTATGTCCAGCTATTTCGAGAGTATTCCCCTGGAGATGGAGGAGTCGGCTATGGTTGATGGAGCCACTAGGCAGAAGGCTTTCCTTTCCATCATTCTGCCCATAGCGACGCCGGGCATCGTCACATCGATTACCCTCTCGTTCATCTTTTCCTGGAATAACTTCATGTTCTCCCAGGTCTTGAGTATGGAAAAGACCAAAACCCTGCCCATAGCGGTCTACAACTTTGTATCCTACGCCGAGGTGGATTGGGGTGCGGTTATGGCTGCCGCTGTGGCGATCATGACGCCTGCAATAATCCTGACCATGATATTCCAGAAATACGTGGTGAAGGGGCTGACCATGGGCGCGGTAAAAGGCTGAGGTACATGGACAGAGTAGCCGCGGCGCTATATCCTTCTTCCCATGAAGCCTGAAGTTCTGGCCGAGGGTGTCCGCGCCATCCTGAGCCACTCGCCCTCTTTCCCCGGCCGGAAGCTCGTCGTCGACATAATCGCGAATCCCAATGCGGGAGGATTCAAGCGCCGCAGAGTCGCCGGAAAGCGAAAGCGAGAGCTTTCCCAGGTAGTGCATCAGGCCCTGGAGCTTCCACTCCGGGCCGAGGAGCCGCAGGTCCATCTCCACTATACCGAGCGTTGCGGTCATGCGGCAGCCATAGCGCAGCGTGTGCTGGAGCGCTCAACCTCGAACGGCAAGGATTCACTTCATATAATCATGACCGCCGGGGGCGACGGCACCAGTCTGGAAACCGCCGAGCGCCTGGTGCGCCTGAGGGAAGAGCAAAAGGATCGTTTTGGCCTGGTACGGCTCCCGATGGGAACAGGAAACGACGGCTCGGAAGGGCGGGACCTCGTCGCCGCCCTGGGGCGCTTTCTAGGTCCTCTTGCGCTCGAGCGAAGACCAGCTATCCAGGTTCGCCCTGCCGAAGACGGGGGCAAGGCTCCGCTCTGGTCTTTCAACATAGCCAGCGTGGGGCTGGACGCCTATGTGGCTGACCGCACCAACAAGCTGAAGACACACTTTCCCGGGGATTCCTATAAGTTCTGGGTGAACGTGGCTACGATGTTCTACGACAGGGCCTACAAGGTGGTGCCCCTGGGCCTGAAGGCCTGGGATGCCGAGGGCAGGCTCGTGCACGAGAGCGAGTCGCCGCGGCTGTTTGTGGCCTTAGGCGCTTCGGGCAACAGGCAGTACGGTTCTAACAAGCGGATCCTGCCCGACGGGCGCAACGGGATCACTGTCTCGCAGACGAGTCTTTTTAGGAAGCTTCTGGTCAAGGGCTCGATCGAAAAGGGCTTTCATGAAGGTGTCGTCGAAGTCCTGCACTTCGATGCGGATAAAATAGAAGTGAGCTACCCCGAGCGTCTGCCCCTGCAGTGCGACGGGGAGGTCGAGGAGCTGGCGCGCTGCGACTTCCCGCTGGTGATGGAAAGGCTGCCTGGGCTGTACAATGTCATCGCGCCGGTTTGAATATTTTTAAATTATTTCTTTGTAACAAATAAGGACAGGATAACAGGAAGCCGGGATCGCAGGAAGTATGGGTTTGCGCGGCATCCTGCCAAGGGGCTGGACCATAAGAAGAGGCGGCAAGGAGCCGCCACTTCTTATTAAAACGTATATTTTGATGAAATACTTACGTAGCTCTTATCGTTGAATTGCCCGAGTTCGCCACCTGAGTCTCCGCCGAAGTACCTGCCCCGCAGGGCGACTTCTGCTTCACCTACGCTGAGCACCAGGCCGGGCTCGACCATGTAATCCAGTTTTTCAACGCCTAGAAGCCCCAGAAGCTCGATCTTCAGCCGTTCCTGCAGGAAGGAGCGGGAGAGGAGGGCGGCCAGCTGGGTGGACGTGATCTTCGAGCCGGACTCGATGTCCAGCGCGCTGGTGATCTTGTCGTGCTGGAGCCTGACCTTGCCCGAAGACTGGAAATTGAGGTTGACGCCGGCGAAAAGGTTCTGGTCGAAGCCCGCCGACCAGACGACGTGCCGGTTGTACACCAATGGATCGGTGCCGGCGCTGTCTTCGGTGAGGTTAATTCCCCCTTCCAGCCTAAAGTTTAGACTGCCCAGGACAAAGGCGGCGTCGAGGCCGATTTGATGGTAGGGGTTGTAACCCAGATCGATGTCGGTTGCGCCGGGCACGCTCAGCAAAAACATCGCCGCATCCGTGGTATCCATAT